>CAYOPA010000056.1:0-17452 GCA_964405625.1 uncultured Bryobacterales bacterium | reverse complement strand
GAAGGCCCGGCTTGACATTTGTATTCCCGCGTATTGCATTGCTAGCCAATCTCGAAGTAAACTCGACCGATCGCACGATTTGCTCCGGGCTGAGGTCCCGATAGCATGAAATCCGTCAGCCTACGCTTGGGGTTCTTGCTCGCTTGCCTCGCGGCGTCCGCTCTCGCCCAACCTCGCGTCGACGCCCTTCAGAACAACTACAGCTACTTGCTTCCGGACAACCCCAACTACGGCATCGCCCGGGGATCCATCTTCGTCATCTACGGGCGGAACCTCGCCAACAGTTCCACCGGACTACAAAGCTCGAGCACGCCGCCGTTCCTCCAAACATTGCTGGAGGGAGTCTCGGCGCGGGTGACCGTGAACGGCGTCACCACCAGCGTGATCTGGTACTACGTGACGCCAAATCAGTTAGGAGGCATCCTTCCCTCCGCTACGCCGGCCGGAGATGGAACCATCGTCGTGACCAACAATGGCCAGACCAGCAACGCCGCGCCCATCCGCGTGGTGGACAGCGCCTTCGGCGTGCTCACGCTCAACGGCACGGGGACAGGGGCGGCTGCCGTTTACGACGCCGTTTTCAACTTCCTCGGAGCGAGCAACTCCGCCAAGCCGGGAGACGCCATCCAGCTGTTCGGCACGGGATTGGGTCCCACGACGGGCAGTGAAGTGATGCAGGAGCCGCCGGTGGACTTGACCAGCATCCCGATCACGGCGGAAATCGCCGGCGCGCCCGCCACAGTCTTGTTCCGCGGCCGCATCTTCCCCGGACTGGACCAGATTAACGTCATGATTCCGAACGCGGCTCCGGCGGCCGCGGTACAACAGGGCTCGAACCTTTTTGGGTGCAACGTTCCGATCACGATCAATATCGGCGCCTACGCCAGCAACGTCAGCACAATCCCGATCGCGCCAAACGGCGGCGCCTGCACGCCCTCCGGCGGGGGTGGACAGGGCAGCACAAGCGATCTCACCATCTCTCAGGCCGAAAGGCAACAGTGGATCGCCGCCGGAATCTACCGGCAAGGGGGCGTCGGGCTCACCCGCCAGGCAAGCTACACCATCACCGACGAGGTTCTCACCGGCGCCACGACCACGACGCTATTGACCTCCGACGTGCTCTCCGCCACGTTCAACTCCATCGCCGGATCCGACCTGCCCAATCTGCTCAGCGGAAACCCGTTTCCCGGCGTTTTCACGCCGGTCGCCGGCGCGTGCGCCGTGACCCAAGGTACGCCGCCGAATCCGCTGCCGAACCTTGTCTATTCGAGCCTTGACGCGGGCCCGTCGGTGGCCGTTGAGGGACCAAGCGGCGTCGCGAGCGCGCCGCGCATGAGCTCGGCCGGCGGCATCAGCTACGCCGCAACCGTCGGCGCGGGCGTCGGCGCGGACTTCCTCGCTCAGGGGACGTACCGGATCTCGGGGCCGGGAGGGCCGGACGTGGGAGCATATTCGGGCAACCTGCGGATCGCGCCCGATCTGGTCTGGACGAACCGGGCGAGCGGCGCCGTAGTCGACCGCTCGCAGCCGCTGACGGTGACCTGGACGGGAGGCGAACCGACGACGCTGGTCAGCCTCCAGGGCACGAGCACCGTCGTCAACAACGGCGTGGTCACGTCCGCGAGCTTTACCTGCTGGGCGAACAATCCCGACGGACGGCTCACCGTCCCGGCTAGTGTCCTCGGGCAAATTCCGGCTAGCGGCCGCCTCCAGGCTGGAAATCTCAGCATCCTGCAGCGCGGATCGCTGGCCTTGGCCTCGGTCGGCACGGGCGTGCGCATGTTCGCCGACGGAATCGATTACCTCACCGGAGGCAATCAGTGGGGAATTGCCACCAGCGCGGAATATAGGTAGCTTCCGAGGACGCAGGGGGCAGAAACAGCGATATTGGCTGGGGCTCCGGCGCCTCCCCCCGCCTGCCGTGACCCTCGCGGGCGGTGCACCGAAAGATCTGGCTGTCGACCGCCATCGTGCGGGCGCCGGGACGGAGCCTTCAGATCGTCCGCCGGCGGGAGAGGGTGTGCCAGCGAGGATGGTGCGAACGGGGGGACTCGAACCCCCACGCCTTGCGGCACTGGAACCTAAATCCAGCGCGTCTGCCAATTCCGCCACGTTCGCTTGTTGAGTAACCGTTTCGTACCGGTCCGCCTCATTGACCTTGCCGCCATTGCGCCGGTCAGGCCTACTGATGATATTGTAGCTGTCCCTGACCGGATGAGTCCGGCGGTCGTTTGGACTAGCTGAACCGCCAGAGTGAGCTTGCGGGTAGGATCCGCAAGTTGTTGGCGAAGGCCGCCAGCGAGCCCAAGGCCGCAGCCCAGCCCGCCAGAACAGCCGGAACGCGGCAAGCGCCTTGACATCCCCCCGGGGCAGCGGAGGCAGGCCCGCCGAAACGGGGCCTGCCTCGATGTTTTGATCATCGGCTCCCCCTGCTCCTGTTTGGAACAGAATGGCATGCTTTTGTCGTAAAGTGAAGAGTATTGGGGTGTACCTGGCGGGTAGTGCCTATTCCCCGCGACGTTGTACACTGCGGCCATGGCGCCGCAGGTAGTTAGGCAAAGCAAGCAGTTCGATGCGATTGTCGTGGGCTCGGGCGCCACCGGCGGTTGGGCGGCGAAGGAGCTCACGGAAGCCGGCCTCCGGGTGTGCTTGCTGGAGGCCGGTCCGAAGGTCACCGAAGCCGACTTCACCGAGCACGTCCAGTCCAGCGACCTGCGGCATCGCTTCGCCCATCCCACACAGTCGCACCGGCAGCCCATCCAGCGGCTCTGCTACGCCTGCCGCGAATCCAACAAGGATTGGTTCGTCGATGATGTCGACAACCCCTACGCGTTCGACAAAGAGCGGCCGTTCCACTGGATCCGGATGCGGGTGCTGGGCGGGAGATCTCTCTCCTGGGGACGCCAGAGCTACCGCCTCAGCGATCTCGACTTCAAGGCGGCCAGCCATGACGGCTACGGCGAGGACTGGCCGGTCAGCTTGGCCGAGCTGGAACCCTACTACGAGAAGGTTGAGCGCTATATCGGCATCAGCGGCCAAGCGGAGGGCCTGCCGCATCTGCCGGATTCCGTCTTTCAGCCGCCCATGGCTTTGAGTTGCGCGGAGTCGCTGGTGCGCGAGCGCGTCGGCGCCAAAATGCAGCGGACGGTAACCATCGGACGCGTGGCCATCCTTACGCGGAACCACAACGGCCGCTCCGCCTGCCACTACTGCGGCCCCTGCGAGCAAGGCTGCATCACCTACTCGTACTACTCCAGCCCGTTTACAACGCTGCGGGCCGCCGAGGAAACGGGCCGGCTGGCGCTGCGCACCGACGCGGTGGCGTCCCACGTGCTGACGGACCGCTCCAGCGGCAAGGCCAACGGCGTAGCCTACGTCGATCGGCTGACGCGCGAGGCCCGCGAAGTCCGCGCCAAGGTGGTCATGCTGTGCGCCTCCACGCTGGAGTCCACGCGATTGCTGCTCAACTCGGCTCCCGGAGGGTTGGCGAACTCTTCGGGCGTGCTGGGCCGCTACCTGATGGATCACATCTACCGGGGCTACTCGCGCGGCGACTTCCCGGAGCTCCCGAAGGGCCAAGCTTGGCACGGAGCGCCGCGGCGGCCCAACGGCCTCTACATCCCGCGCTTCCGCAACCTGAAGCGCGGTGAGAAGCTCGGCTTCCTGCGCGGGTACGGCTACCAAGGCTCCGGCTTCCCCTCCTTCGCGCTGAACGAGCGCGGCTTCGGCGCCGCCTACAAGAACGCTGTACACAGCGAAGCGGCGTGGTCGATCGGCCTGAACGCGTTTTGCGAATGCTTGCCGCGCCGCGAAAACTATGTGGAGATCGATCCGCACCTCAAGGACGCCTGGGGCGTTCCCACGCTGCGCGTGAACATGACCTGGAGCGACAACGAGCTGCGCCTATGGCAGGACGCCCAGGAGCAGGGCGCGGAGATGCTCGAAGCGGCGGGCGCGAAGAACGTCCGCACCGATGGGGAGCCTTCGGTCCCTGGGTTCGGCATTCACGAGATGGGGACGGCGCGGATGGGCTCGGACCCGAAGAAGAGCGTCCTGGACGCCCTGAACCGGACGCACGACGTCGACAACATCTACGTCACCGACGGCGCGGCCTTCCCCTCGATCGGCTGCCAGAATCCGACGCTGACAATGATGGCGCTGACCGTGCGCGCCTGCGAGGACATCGTGGCCCGAGGCAAGCGCGGGGAACTGTAGGGGACACTTCCGGCCGCCCCTACGGGCTTTTCGGGACCGCAATCAGCGTCCAGCCGTCACCGGCCTTCCACCAGCCCTCGAATTTTTCCTTTTTTACGGATTGGGGCCGTTTGCGGGCGGGGTCGTTCACCCAGAAGCTCCTCCCGTTGAACCCGGTTACGACCACAAAGTGCAGGTCGCGCTTCGGCCCATGCCGCAGGCCCACAATGACGGGACGCCCCTTGCCGACGTGCTCTTCCAGCAAGCCTCCCGAGCCCCGCACGGTGAAAGCATGGAAGCCTCGGCCGGTGAGATAACTCTTCATGTCGGCCAGCCGGACGCCTCCCGATTCGCCGGCTCTCAGCTCGGCGTAGATCTCCTCAGCCAACGCCGAGCCGCTCTTGGCGGCCTCGGCCCTCCAAAATTCCAGCACCATCGCCAAGCTGGCGGCGCCGCAGGCCTGCCGTTCCTGCTTAATGAGAGGCGCATCAAGACGCACTTCACCGGGGGCGGCGACCGTCAGCAAGACGGCCGCGACCATTGCTACCATGCGGGCGAACAGCGCCGGCTCCTTACTTGAAGATCAGCACGAGCACGGCGGCGGCCAACGCGATCGCGATGTAGGTGAGGTGCTCATTGCTGAGAGCCCCGCCGATGACCTCGTCGTTCGGCTGCTCATCGAGAGCGGCAAGCTCGGCGAGCTCGGCACCGGTTAGCGTTTCCGCCTGCGCGGCGGGAGCTTCCTGCGCCGTCTCCGCAGCGGCCGTCTCTGCCTGCGCGACGGCGACGGCCGCGCGGGGCGCGCCGAAGGCCAGCGGCGTCAGCAGAAACAGGAGGAAGAGGGTGCGAATGGCGACTGATTTTGAGGACAACATAATCAAACGATCCAACTTCCGGGCAGGCGCCCCCGGGAACTCTCGATTATAGCAACGCTCGTGACGGCGGTATCATGGCCAGATGGCCGCCCAAGCAGAATTCGCGATCATCCCCACCGCCGAGGAGCTCGCGCAAATCGACCGTCAGCTTCGTTTCTTTCCCGTCGAAGACAGCGCTCCCGCAACGCTAACGCGCGAGCAGATCGCCGCCTACAACCGCGACGGCTACCTGCTCGGGCTGCCCGCCCACACCAGCGAGGAAATGCAGGCCATCCGTACCGAGTTTGACCGCCTGTTGGCGGAATACACGGCCGCCGGAAAGGACAGCTATTCGATTTCGTCGGCCCACCTCAAGCACGCCGTCGCCTGGGATCTGCTCACGAACCCGCGCATCGTCGCCCACGTGAAAGACCTGCTGGGCGAGGATGTGATCGGCTGGGGCTCGCACTTTTTCTGCAAGATGCCGCACGACGGCAAACAGGTCTCCTGGCATCAGGACGCCAGCTACTGGCCGCTGACGCCCACGAAGACCTGCACGGTCTGGCTGGCGATCGATGACGCCGACCCCGAAAACGCCAACATGCGGTTCCTGCCCGCCTCGCATCTGTACGGGCACTTGCCCTACGAGCACAGCGGCGCCGAGGAAGGCAACGTGCTCGACCAGACGGTGGCCAATGTGGAGCAGTTCGGGGAGCCGGTGGACGACACGTTACAGTCCGGTGAGTTTTCGATCCACAGCGACCTGCTGCTGCACGGCTCGGCGGCCAACAACTCAGACCGCCGACGCTGCGGCCTGACGCTGCGCTACTGCGCCGCTGACGTGAAGGCCTATCTGGGCTGGCGGGAAAAGGGGGTTCTCGTTGCAGGCTCGGACAGGCAGGGAAACTGGGCCAACCGGCCGCGACCGGTCGCTTGATCCCCCCTCACTCCTCGGGCGCAGCCACAAAGCGATACCCCACGCCGCGCACGGTCAGCAAGTGTCTCGGCGTTCTGGGGTCAGCCTCCAGATACCGCCGCAGGCGGACGATGAAATTGTCCACGGCGCGCGTGTCGGTATCCTCGCGCACGCCCCAGACCTCTTCGAGCAGGTCCTTGCGCGGTACGGTCTTGCCTTCGTTGCGGATCAGGTACCGCAGCAGGTTAGCCTCCATCAAGGTCAGGGGCTGGACCGTTTCGCCGCGAAGGATGCGCTGCTCGTCCAGGTCAATTCTGACGTCGCCCAAAGTAAAGTCGCTCGGCGGATCGCCCTGCTCCTGCCGCTCGCGCGCCCAATCGCGACGGCGCAGCAGGCTGTGGATGCGGGCCAGCAGGATCGGCAGGTCAAACGGTTTCGGGAGGTAGTCGTCGGCGCCGGCCTCGAAACCCTTGAGGGTGTCTTCCGCGCGCCCTCGGGCGGTGAGCATCATCACGGGGACGAAGCTGCCGCGCTCGCGCAGCTCCGCGACGACCTCGAAGCCGTCCTTGCCGGGCAGCATCACGTCCAGCAGGACCAAGTCAAAGGCGGGACCGTCGGCGAGCGCTTCGAGCCCGGCTTCGCCGGACTCGGCGACCGCCACCTCGTAGCCTTCGAGCTCGAGGTTGAAGCGCAGCCCTTGCGCCAGATGCGCTTCGTCTTCAACGACGAGAATTCGGCTCATGCAGCTTTGGTCGGTAGCTCCAGCGTGAAGGTGCTGCCCTTCCCCGCCCCTTCGCTCTCGACATACGCCTTGCCGCCGTGGCGTTTAGCGACAGCGCGGACGATGGATAGGCCGAGCCCGGTGCCCGTCACGCGGTTGGCGTCATGGGCGGGAATCCGGTAGAAGCGCCGAAACACGCGCTTGAGCTCGTCGTCGGCAATACCGACGCCTTGATCCCGTACGCGCACCGCAATGCGCCGAGCGCTCGAGCGGGCGACCTCCACGACAATCCGGATGTGGCTGCCCGAATACTTGATGGCGTTGTCGAGCAGGTTGCTGATCGCCGCCCGCAGCTCGTCGATGTCGCCGGCTACGGTGGCGTCCGTCTCGTCGAGTGCGGAAACGAGCTCAAGCTCGCCGTTGTCGAGTCGGTGCCGCCGGCTGGCGACCGTCAGGCATTCGCGAACGATCTCCAGCAGGTCCACGTCGGCGACAGCCAGCGACCTAGCCGGCGAGCCCGTCTTGCCGGCAAGCAGCACCTGATCGATCGTCGATTGCAACCGTTCACTGTCGGACAGCATCACGTCGATAAATTCGGCCTGCTTGTCCTTGGCCAAGTCGCGCTGTTGCAAGGTCTGCAAAAACAGCCGGATCGACGCCAGCGGCGTTTTCAGCTCATGGGTGACGGCGTTGATAAACGCATCGTGCTGCTCGTTGCGCCGGATCTCCCGAATCAAAAAGACCGTGTTGAGAGTCACTCCGGCGATGAGCAGAGCAAAGCACAGGACGCCGAATACGAGCAGCAGCCCGGAGCGCCAGTTCGACACGACCCAGCCCACATTCAGAGCCACGGCAAGCGCGATCAGGACGCTTCCGAAGACGGCGACGGCCCAAATGGACTTCTTGCGTTGGCCGCCCGCGATCACGGCCTTTAGCATGCCAGATTTGTCGGGCGGCTGGCGCCTCAGGATGTGCGTGGAGGTCAAGCTGCCCGTCGTTCGGCTACTGTTTGCTGCATCATCTCGACGTGTGCCTTGGCGGGCAGCCGCACTTCCTTGAAGAATCCGATCAGCTCAAAGCCGCGAATGGTCAGCCAGGTCACATCCAGCTCGTACCATGCCAAGCCGTGGCGCGCCGAAGCCGGGTGTGCGTGGTGGTTGTTGTGCCAGCCTTCGCCAAAGGTCAACAGGGCGACCCACCAACTGTTACGCGAGTCGTCGCTGGTGTGGAAACGGCGCGTGCCCCACAGATGCGTGGCGGAATTCACCAGCCAGGTGGCGTGCAGCCCAAAAACCACGCGGAAGAAGACGCCCCACAGCAGGTAGGGCAGACCGCCGAAGGCCAGCAGCCCCAGCCCTAGGACCGTCACGGGAACCCAATGCCACTTGTTGAGCCAGCGATAGAAGGGATCCTTGGCCAGATCGGGAGCGTATTTTTCGACCTTATCGGTGTTCGAGTGCAGCGACTCGCCGAAGAGCGTCCACAGGATGTGCGCCCACCAGCGGCCGTCGCGCGGGGTGTGCGGATCGCCTTCCTGGTCGGACTTCTGATGGTGAACGCGGTGCACGGCGACCCAGAAGATCGGACCGCCTTCCAGCGTCAGCGTGCCGCAAACGGCCAGGAAGCGCTCGAACCACTTCGGCGCGCGGTAGGCGCGGTGCGTGTGCAGACGGTGGTAGCCCAAGCCGATGCCCCAGCCAATCGCCAGCCAATGCAGCGCGGCGGCCAGCGCAATGGCGCCCCAATCCACAAAGAAGAAAGCCGCCACGGCGAGAACGTGGAAGATCGACATGGCGATCAGCGTCACCCAGTTGATTTGGGCGTAACGGTTGGTGGACGAATTGAGATCGATGCTGCTCACGTGGGCTCCTCGGAAGCTTGAGCCTCTACCCTAACAGCACGGTGCGGCGGGACGGCCCAATCCGTGTAATAGTTCGGTAATTTCGATTTCAGACGGCGCTCAAGCGCGCTGGCCCGCGCCCTCCGGCAGCGGCACGCTGACGGGAGCCTGCGTCCAGTCGATCTGGCCGCGGGACGCCTGAATCGGGCTCAGCGCGCCGTCCGGCGCCTGGTCGCTGTGCTTCCGTTGCGCGGCGAGCGCCATCACATTATCGAATCCGACGGCGAAAGCCGCATACATGCAGAGGAAGTAGTCATAGGCGACCGTGAGGAAAGCCCCCGAGACCATGAAGCCGAGCATGGACGCCGACAGCGCGAAGGCCACTCGCTGCAAGCCGAGCTGTTCCTGGGTGGGATTGGGCGGCGCGTTTCGATGATACCGATAGGACTTCCAACTCGCCCCCAGAATCGTAATGAAAAGATAGAGCGCCAAGACGCCATTCTCGCTGCCCACCTGAAGATACATGTCGTGGGCGCCCTTCCAGGACCCACGGCCCGCGCCGCCATCCTTGGCCAGATCGTTCTCGCCGAGCATGAACATCCCAAAGCCCACGCCGAAGACCGGATTGCGCAACAACAGCTCGGCCGCCTGCTTTTTCAGATACCAGCGACCTTGCGCGGACGCCGCCGCGATACCGGTGTAGTCCTCGCCGTCCTCCGTGCCGTCGCCGCGGCTTGAAAGCTTCTGGTCCGCCCGCGCCGTCGGCTCGAATATGGTTGTAAAGCGCTTGATCGTCGCCCCTGGAGAAGCCGCGACGCCGATGGCGGCCAACACGCCGACGCCCGCGATCACCCGGATCCGCACGCCCCAGCTCTGATTCAGAAGAATGAACGTCATCACCGCCAAGAATCCCAACATGCCGCCGCGCGAACCGGTCCCGACGAGCAGCCGCACGACGCACAGCAACAAGGGGACTGCCATCATTCGTTGGAGAAAACCGCGGCTCTTGTCGCCGATGATGTACATCAGAGCCGGCGCGCCGATGACCAATACCAGCGCCAAATCGTTCGCGTTGGAATAGGCCATGCCGCCGCCGGCGTTCATTCGTCCCTGCTCGGAAACGCCGCCGAACGCCAACGTATACGCGGCCACCAGCCCCACGCCGAACCCCAGTGAATTCAGGGCCGCTTGCAGGCCTTTCTCAGTGGTTAAGAACGAGGCTACAACCAGAAACATCAGCAGCGAAGCCGGCCAAAACATGCGAAACTCATGCACACTGCCGCCCGGCCACAGACTGAACGCCGAGCTGAGCAGGAACAAGAAAGTCAGCGCCACAAACCGCAGCCCCATCTTCGACAGCAGCACATTCATGAACCGTCCGCTGAACAGCGCCGCCAGCGCCGCGATGCTCAGCACGATCAGCGGCACGCGATGGCTTGCCAGCACAAATCCGAAGTAGTCCCCGCATCGGCTGATCCGAATGAAAAGATACGCCATTGCGGCCAAATATCCGATGAAAACCATCTGAAGCCTAGTGTATCGGCGATGAAGCCGGCCCACAACAGCCTTCTTGGGCGGAGTTTCGGCCCCGCCCCCGGCCTGCTAACCTTTGGGTTGGGAGAGGAGTATTTCTAATGTCAGATCGAGAGCTCGGATACATGTGTTTAGGAATGATCGTGGGCAGCGCCCTCGGCGCGGCCGCGGCGCTGTTGACCGCTCCCCACTCGGGGCGCCACACCCGCCGAATGCTGCGCCGTGCCAGCGAGCAGTTGCACGATCAGGCGCTGGAGCTCAAGGAAGAGCTTGCCGAGTACGGTCGCGACCTGGCCACCGAAGCCCAAAAGAAAGTCCGCCGGACCGCCTAGGAGTGTGTCCGAGTATTCATCGAGTGGCCCATATGTAGTCCCTGCGTTCGAATGAGTCTACGACATATTGTGTTCACGCGAGGCGATTTTCGAATACTCGGACACACTCCTAGGCCGCCGGGCGGAGGTATTGCAGAAACACCCGGGCCGCCTCAATGCGGGCGGCGACAGGCGACTCTTGGTCGCTCATGACTTGGTGCAACACGCCGAGTGCGTCGTCAGCGAGGTACTCGCGGCGCGCCCGATCCACCCCAAGCGGATCGGTCTCGGCCTCCTCGAGGATACTGCGAAACCGTCTCTGGCTGACCCACCGGTAGAGCGTCCGCTCCGGTATGCCGACGGCACGTGACGCCTCTCTAATGCTCGGGTAGGCAAGCAAGGCCCGCAAAGCCCGCTCCTGACGGTGAGTGAGCTGGCGACTGTTCTTGATTCCGGCCATGGAAGCAAACCTCGCCTCCAGGGTACCTCTCCACTGCAACAATCCCGGCTCGTCGGCCCTGCCGCGGCGTGTGGCGAATTTCCGTGCGCACTGGGTCTCCTCACCCAGCGCAGATTGACTTGCCTGCGCCCAGGAACGCGTCATCTCAACCGCCCTGCTTCGGATCGGCGCCAGTTGAGTTACGCCGCGGTTACAGGTGAAACGGCGCCCAGCGTGCTAACGACGGACCGTAAAGCGCTGCGGAGGAAATACGATGGTGAAGCTCATACCGGCTCTTCTCTTTGACCCGCTGGGGTTGCTGCTCGACGGCTGGGGCTTGATCGAGCGCGGAGGACCTGTGATGTACGTGCTGCTGGCGCTGTCGATCGCCGCAGTGGCGATCATTGCCCTAAAGCTCTGGCAGTTCACCGCCGCTCGGCTGGGAGCCGTGGGCTTCATCGAAGCCACGATGCGACACGTCATGTCGGGGCGACCCAACGACGCCCTTCAGGAATTGGCGGCGTCCAGAAACCCGATCGCGCGCGTTCTCGAAGAGGCGGTGACGGCGGCGATGCAGGCGGATCTCTCCACCGAAGACCGCGAGTCGCGCGTCGCTCGAGTTGGCTCGGCGCAGATCCGACGGCTGGAGGGCGGTCTGAGGGTGCTGGAAATCATCGGCAATCTCAGCCCGCTGCTCGGATTGCTGGGCACGGTCATGGGCATGATCGCGGCCTTCGCGGCGCTCGAGGCAGCCGGCGCGAAGATTCAGCCCGGCCTGCTCGCCGGCGGTATTTGGGAAGCGCTCTTGACCACGGCTTTCGGCCTGACGGTGGCCATCCCGGCGCTGGCCGGTTTCTATATTCTCGACGGCCAGGTCGAGCGAGCGCGCGAGGTCATGCAGGAGGCCTCGGCGGAAATCCTCGAAAGGTTGGCGCACGGCACACCCCGCAGTGAGGCCGAGCCCGGCGAGTCCGCTATCCGCTCGCTCGATGGAGCGCCAGCCCAAATGGCCGCTGCCAAGTGAGGAAGGCGCGACAAGGAGGATACCATGGCTGTCCGGCTCTCATCCCGACGTGAAAAGCAGGTCGAGCTCAACATCGCGCCGTTGATTGATGTAGTTTTCCTGCTGCTCGTCTTCTTTTTGCTTACCAGCAGCGCCATGCTCAACCAGCTTGACTTGCACTCGCCGGACAAGACCACCGACACGCCAATGCTGGGCGACCTGCTGGCCTCCAGCGTCCGAATCGACGAGTCCGGCGGCCTTCACCTGGACGGCTTCAGCCTGCGGGTGGAAGATCTGCGGGTCGCCGTGGCCGAAAAGATGCGCGCGGGCGCCGGAGAGCGGCCGTTCGTCGTGCGCCCGGCCCCCGAAACGCCTGTGGCTCTGCTGGTGCGCGTGCTCGACGAGATGCGCGCCGGCGGCGTGCGAAACATGCAAGTTGGTGAAACGCTCCGTCCGGAGGAAGAGAGAAAGCCATGACCATTCGCTCGCCGAAGAAGCTACGTGGCAAGCCGAGCTTGGCTCCGCTGATCGACGTGGTCTTTCTGCTGCTGATCTTCTTCCTGCTGACAAGCACGCTGATCACCAGTGACCGCTACGAGGTGGAGTTGCCCCCGGCCGCCAATGGTCGGGACGAGAACAACGAAGTCGTCGTTGTCTTGGTCAACCGCAACGGCCGCTATGCCGTGAACAACCAATCCGTCCCGCTGGAGCGAATGTTGCCTACGCTGGAAGCGGCCCTGGAAGGCGCCGTCCGCCGAGAGGTGACTATCAAGGCGGACGGCCGCGCCACCGCGCGCGACGTGGTGGCCGTTATGCAGATCGCAACGGAGGCGGGAGTCGTGGAGCTAGGAGTAGCCGCCGACCCCGTAGCGGAGTGATGCCGGCGCTTACCTTCTTCAACCTTTCGGTCGCATTTCTCGCCGCGGCCTTGCTTCATGTTGGCGGGCTGGCAGGCTTGGCCTACCTGATCCTGCCCCAGACGATCCGGATGGAGCCGATCCTGAAGGTCTCGCTGGCGCCGCCGCCGCCCGCGGCCTCCGCGCCCCAACCGCCGGATTCGCAACCGCGGACCCCGGTCCTGCCGGTCAGGATGGATGCGCCGCGCTTGATCGAAGAGTCCCAGGTTCCCGACATGAAGGCGCTGGAGGCGCTGACCGCACCGCAATTCGGGCTGGCTGGCATGGGAGTCGTGGGCGGAGTCCCGGGAGGCAGCCTCCACGGCATTGTGGCGCAACTGGTCCAGGGGATTCCCAGGGTCGCGCCGCCGCCCACTGCCCCTCCGCCTCCCCCGGCGGAGGCGGGCGAGCCGATGCAGGTCCAGATTCCCGGAGCCGTTCAGAAAGCGAGACTGATCAACGAAGTTGTGCCGGAGTATCCGCCGATTGCGCGCCAATCTCGCATCCAAGGCTTGGTCCGCCTGGAGATCATTGTCAGCGCCGACGGCTCCGTGAGCCAAATCAAGCTACTGACGGGACACCCTCTACTGGCCAAGGCGGCGATCCAAGCGGTGCAACAGTGGATGTTTCAACCGACAATGCTGCGGGGCAAACCTGTCGAGGTGCGTAGTGTCATCGACGTGAACTTTCGCCTCGAAGGCATTTTCAGGTGAGCGTCGGCGCTCGGCGCCTCCTGCCGAGCGCCTCAGGTTTAACGCTTGGCGTAAACCCCTTCGGGCAGCGCCAGTGAAGGCTGCTGCACGTAGCGCTGCATCTTGAGCTGAACGGACGCCCCCGCCCCCGGCTCCAGCCGCACCCGCAGCGCCCCGCCGTCAACCGGACGCGACTTGCCGCTCCAGGCGGCCGATTGGAAGCTGTGCTCGGCGTAGGCGCCGGCCTGCACGATCACCTCGCGCGGCTCGACCACGTTGAGGTTAACCAGGGTTACCGTCGCTTCGTCGGCGCCGAGCTTCTCGACCAGTGCGCCCACATCCCGCGGCAGGCCCGGCCGACCGCGAACCGGGTCAAAGTAGCGCACCCGCGACTGCAGAGCCCAGAGCTTGCCGGTTCCCAGGTAGCCGCCCATCGTCAGTTGCGTCAGATTGTCGGTCTGGGCAGGCGACAGGCCCAGCAGCCAGTCCGCCAGCCGGGTGTCGGGCGTCGTGTCGTCGTTCTTGGCCGCCTCCACCAAGTGGCGCACCCGCTCCAGATCTGCCCGCAGGGCCCGAACCGGATAGTCCGGGTCGTTGCCCTCCAGGAAGCCGGGCCAATCCTTATCCGTGGGAATACGCTCCAGGTCCTTGCGATCCATGGTCCACAGGTAAATCTGCAACAGCTGGTTGTGCAGCAGGTTCGGGCTGTAGTTGTAGAACTCCGGCGGCCCGTTGCTCCTGTAGCCCTTGGGGTCGCCGTACATGGTCGGCAGCAGGGTCTTGCCGTTCTCGACCTCCTTGTTCTCGTAGAGGATGTCGATCTGGCGGCGCAGCACGTCCACATAGGCCGTGTCGCCGGTCAACAGGTAGGCGTTGCCAAAGCCGGCGTAGGGGCCGACCGAATAAGTGTTGCGGCTGGCGATCTGCTCGATTTCACCGTCATAGATGGTGAAGTTCCAGCCGTAGGTGCCCTTCCACCACTGTCCGTTGTACTCCCCGCCCGGCTCGCCGTCCAGGCCGACGTTGGTCGGGATCATGCCGCCAGTCTTGGCGATACGGGCCTTCCAGGCGTCCACGTATTCGAGCACCCAATTGCGATACTTCTCCTCGCCGGTCAGGGCGTAGGCGTTCATCCCTAACAGCGTCGCGCCCAAGTTAAGCGGATTGTCGCCGACCGAGTCGAGATAGTCCTGGCAGTGCGCCAGCATCTTGGGGTACCACTCGATGAGATTGAGCATCTCGTGCCGGCTCGCCGTGTTATGCAGCAAGTGGAACGTGCCCGGCGTCGGGTCGCCGACCCAGTCGTAGGTCGTCGCGTCATGCAGCATCGGCCCCATCGAGCCCGTCCAGATGCTCTTGATAAGCTTCTTGTCCGGGTCGTAGTTCTGCACCTTGAGGTTGGGGTCGTGGCCCATGTACATCTCGGCGAAACGCTTCATGCGGCCCACGAACACGGGATCATTCGGATCAGCCAGTCCTTGCAACAGGAACCCGCGCATGCCTTCTCCGGTGTGGAACCAGTCCGATTGCGTGATGAACTCGCGGTGGTAGGCGCCGTCCCGCGCCAGTTCGGTCAGCTCCGTGCGCAGGTCGTTCTTGTACTGCAACAGGTGGCCTTCCAGGCCGAGCTTGTAGAGATCCAGCACGGACTCCGAGCCGCCCAGCGCATACAGTAGCGTCCAGTTGTAGTAGGTCTCGATGGCGTCGTCCGGCCCGTCGAGGGTTCCCCAGCGCGGGGTGTGCAGCAGGTAGCCGCGCGAGTCCAGGAACTTGGCGGCAAAGGCCTCCACGGCAGCGGAGTTGGCGTCGAGCAGTTGGCGCTCCAGCAGCGCCCACTCCGGCGGAGCCATGGGAGTGTCGATCACGATGGCCGGTTGGGCCAGGGCGATGGCCGGGAGCCAGAGAGCAAGGAGAAGTCGCTTCATGCCGGTAAGTTCCTGTTCATCTTCGCCCCTGACCCCGGCCTGACGGCCGGGGCTAGGTTTCGCGTTCACGAGCGGCTAGTTATTACTGCGACCCGATCCAGCCGCGGTTCCAAGGTTGCGCCAACGTGGGCGGATTGACGTAGCGTTCCATCGAGATCTCCAGCGTGGCCCCGGCGCCGGGCGCCAGCTTCAGGTTGAGCCAGCCGGCGTCCAGGCTCTCGGTCTTGCCGTTCACCTTCACGCCCTTGAACTGGTGCTCGCCGTAGCCGCCGGCCTGCATCTGCACGTCGCGGGCCTCGGTCTGGTTGGTGTTCACCAACGTGACGGTCACCGAATCGTCGGCGAGCTTGTGCACCAGCGACGCCACATCCTCGGGGATGCCGCTGCGGCGGCGGGCCGGGTCAAAGTAGCGCAGCCGCGAGTGTAGCACCCAGATCTTCCCCCGCGCGAAATAGCCGCCCAGCATCAGCTCCGTCAAGTGATCCGTGGTCGGCGGCACGATCTGCAACAAGTAATCGGCCAGCCGCGTGTCCGGCGAGGTCGGATCATTGTTCATCCGCTCGATGCGCGTGCGAATGTACTCGAAGTCGCGCTGCATCGCTTGCACCGGATAGTCGGGGTTCTTGCCTTCCAGGTATTTTAGGAACGGCTCTTGATCCAGGTTGATCCGCTCCAGGTCGCGGCGCTGCATCGACCACAAGTAGATCTCCGCCAAGCGGTCGCTGAAGGTCACCGGGCGGTACTCGTACCACTCGGGTTTGCCCTTGTGTTGATAGCCCTTGGGGTCGCCGTACATGATCGGCAGCAGGGTCTTGCCGCCCTCCACCTTTTTGGCGTCGTAGATCAGGTCCATCTGCTTGCGCAGCACGTCGATGTAGGACTGATCGCCGGTCATCAGCAAGCCGTTGGCGAAACCTGCCCACGAGGCGGCGGTGAAGTAGTTGCGGTGCGCAATCTCCTGAAGCTCGCCGTCGTAGATGGTGAAGTTCCAGCCGTAAGTCCCTTTCCACCACTGGCCGTTGTACTCGCCGCCGAGCTTGCCGTCGAGCCCGATATTGGAGGGAATCCAGCCGCCGGTCTGCTTGGAGCGCTCCTTCCAGGCGTCGAGATACTCGACCGTCCAATCCTTGTATTTCTTCTCGCCGGTCAGCCCGTAGGCGTTCAACCCGAGGATGGTTGCAGCCAGGTTCAGATTGGTGTCGCCGACCGAGTCGAGATACTCTTCGCAGTGGGCCAGCATCCGCGGGTACCACTTCATCAGGTCGAGCAGCTCGGTATCGCGCGCGGGATTGTGCAACAGATGGAACGTGCCCGGCACGGGGTCGCCGACCCAGTCGTAGACAGTCGCTTTGCGCAGCATGGGGCCTTTCGAGCCGTTCCAGATCGACTTGATGATTTTCTTCTCGGGGTCGTAGTTCTTGGCCTCGGGGTCCTCGTCCATGTACATTCCCGCAAACCGCTTGCTGCGGTTGACGAAGAGCTGGTCGGTCGGATCGGACAGACCCATCAGGAGGAAGGCCCGCATGCCCTCGGCGGTGTGGAACCAGTCCGACTGCGTGATGAACTCTTTGTGGTACGTGCCGTTGGCGGCGATGTCAGTGAGCTCGGTGCGCAGCTCGTTGTACTGCAACAGATGGCCTTCAAGCGCCTTCTTGTAGAGCTCGAGCACCGAGTCCGAGCCGCCCAAGGCGTGCAGCAGCGTCCAGTTGTAGTAAGTCTCGATGGCGTCGTCGGGTCCGTCGAGCGTGCCCCAGCGGATGGTGTGGAGCAAGTAGCCGCGCTCATCGATATACCGGTCGGCGAAGGCTTCCACCGAGCGCGAGTTGGCGTCGAGCAGCGACCGCTGCATCAGCGCCCAATCCGGCGGCGCCATCGGGGTGTCGATGCGGACGGTAGGCTCGGCGAATGCGACGAGCGGCAGGGCGAGGAGGGCGAGCAGGCGCATTGCGCCCGATATGATCGCACAAGCGGAAGCGGCGTGGGTAGCGATTCTCGATTCATCGCGTAGCCGATCCGCAGGCAAGACTGGCCTCGATCTGGGGGTCGAGGCGGCAGGCGTAGGCGCCTGCGCCACCATCTACCCAACGCCGCGCAAGGGAAAATGGGGCGAATTGACGTGGGCGTCGCG
>CAYOPA010000055.1:7780-17616 GCA_964405625.1 uncultured Bryobacterales bacterium | reverse complement strand
CTGGTCGCCGTCGTCGAGCCGGGCTTTCACCGCACCATCCCGGCCCATGCTTACACCTACGGCGTGCCGCGGGAGTGGGCGGAGCGGCATGGCGTCCGCAAGTACGGCTTCCACGGCGCCTCGCACCGCTTCGTTAGCGGGCGCGCCCCGGAGATTTTGGGCCGCAAGCCTCGAGAGTTGCGGCTGGTGTCGTGCCACCTGGGCGGCAGCTCGTCGATGTGCGCCATCGACCGCGGCCGATCCGTCGATGTGACGATGGGCTTTTCGCCGCAGTCGGGCCTAGAGAACGCCACCCGCCACGGCGATCTGGACCCCTTCGCCGTACTTTTCATGATGGATCGGCTGGGTTGGACGGCGGCTGACGCTCGCGAGCAGCTCTTGGCCAACGGCGGCCTCGCGGGCGTCTCCGAGATTCCCGGCGGCGACGTGCGCGATCTGGAGTTGGCGGCGGCGCGCGGAGAGGAGCGCGCCAAGCTGGCCCTGGACGTGTTCGCCTACCAGGTGCGCAAAACCATCGGCGCCTTCGCGGCGGCGATGGGCGGGCTCGACGCTGTCGCCTTCACCGGCGGCATCGGCGAAAACTCCAGCCTGCTGCGCGCCAACGCCCTGCGAGGCCTGGAGTTTCTGGGCTTGCAGCTCGACGCCGAGGCCAACGAGAAGGGCTCGGGCGACCGGCTCATCTCCGCCGAAGGCTCAGCCGTCGCCGCTCTCGTACTGGCGACGAATGAAGAGCTGATCGTGGCGCGCGAAACGGCCGCCTTGTTGGCCGCTCTGTTGGGAGAACCAGCCCATGCATGATTCCACCCGCCGCGGCTTTGCCCGCGCCTCCGCCGTCGCTCTGGCCGCGGCGAGCTATTCCCGGGTGCTGGGCGCCAATGACCGGGTCCGGCTCGGCTTCATCGGCGTTGGCAACCGGGGCTCGAACCTGCTGCGCGCCACCCGCGAGTACGCCGACCAGGAAATCGCCGCCGTCTGCGACCTGCTCGATCCGCTGCTGGACCGCGCCGTGGAGGCCGCAGGGAGCAATCCCGCACGGTACAAAGACTTCCGCCGGCTCCTGGAGCGCCGGGACATCGACGCCGTTGTCATCGCCACGCCGGATCACTGGCACGCGCTGATGATGATCGCCGCCTGCCGCGGCGGCAAGGACGTTTACGTCGAAAAGCCCTTGTCGCTGACCGTCGTCGAGGGCCGCAAGATGGTCGAGGTCGCCGCCGAAACGGGCCGCGTGGTGCAGGTCGGCATCCATCGCCGCTCCTCGCCGTTTTGCGGCGAGGCGACGGAGATTGTGCGCAGCGGAGCGATCGGCCGCGTCACGATGGCGCGCTGCGGCGTGGCGCTCAACCAGTGGCCGCAAGGCATCGGCTCGCCGCCGGACGGCCCGTCGCCTGAAGGGCTGGACTGGGATCTCTACCTCGGTCCGGCGCCCCAAGCGGCCTACAACGAGAACCGCCACCTTTTCCGCTACCGTTGGTTCTGGGACTATGCCGGCGGCCAGCTCACCGACAACGGCGTCCACTTTCTCGACCTGATCCACTGGGGGTTGGGCAAGAACCGTCCCCAAGCCGTGACGGCGCTGGGCGGCAAATACGCTCTGCAAGACAACCGCGACGTTCCCGACACCATGCAGGCCCTATGGGAGTACCCCGGCGGAACGCAGGTGAGCTTTCTCCAGTCCAGTTGCAACGCCGCGCCGTTCAGCCACACCAAGCCGCTGCTGGCGGAGTTTCGCGGGACAAAGGCGACGCTGAACATCTATTTCGACGGCTGGGAACTGGTTCCGGAGCGAAACTCTTCCCAACCGTTTCCGGCTCGCGGACCGCTGGAAGCTGACGCCGGAACGATCTACCGCGACTCGTTCTCGCCCGCCATGGAGGCGCGGTCGGGAACAGGCTCGGCCGATCCCCGGCTGCACGTTCGCAATTTCCTCGATTGCGTCAAGAGCCGCCAAACGCCAAATTGCGACGTGGAGTCGGCGCATCGCTCCACCACGGCCGCGAACATTGCCATCATCGCGCTGCGCACCCGCCGCTTCTTGGAGTGGGACGCCGAGCGCGAGGAGTTTACCAACGACCGCGCCGCCAACGCCCGGCTGCACTATGACTACCGCTCGCACTGGAGCCTTTGAAGCGCCCTCCTACTCGCGCCGGGCGGAGTAGCCGATGAGACCCGTAGGTGCGTCCCGGCCGCAATCCTTGGATCAGCCCCCGGGGCCTTGTCGCCGCGTGGGCGCTGGCCTGCATGGGCGGCTTTTGGGCGCTGACGAACTATTCCTTCCAGTCCAGCGGGTTGGAGCGGGTCGGAGCTTCTTGGCCGACTGATATCGAGATGCGTCCGGCGACGGACCGGCCCACGCTGGTGATGCTGGCGCACCCCGAATGTCCTTGCACGAGGGCGTCGCTCCAAGAGCTCGCCGTGATCCGCGCCCGCGTCCGAGACCGCCTCGACCTGCGCGTGCACTTTGTGGAGCTCGCCGGCGTGGAGACGCGCTCGGCGACGTGGCGGCTGGCCGAGCGGATTCCAGGGGTCCAGGTCGCAGTCGACCCCGGAGGCCGAACGGCCGAGCTTTTCGGAGCGGTCAGCTCCGGAACCGTCGTTGTTTACTCGCCGTCCGGCCGGCTCCTATTCAGCGGCGGCGTGACCCCGGCGCGTGGCCACGCCGGCGACAACATCGGGCGAGCGGCGGTGTTGGCCATTGGTCGCGGTGAAGTCCCGGCCGTTTCGAGAGCTCCCAGTTTCGGTTGCGCTTTGCGAGATCGCGGGAGGGCGCCCGGCGATGCCTGAGCAGGTGATCCGGGGCGATCCGGCCCGCGTACGGGAGCTCGAGGATCAGTTTATCTTCGAAACGGCGCGCCACACGGGCCGCCTCTTTGCCAAACTTTTCGTCGGCCAGTGGCTGGGAGGATTGGTTCTGGCGGCGTGGATCTCGCCGCTGGCGTGGGAGGGGTCGGAGGCCGCCGCCCATCCTCACGTTTGGTCCGCCTTCTGGCTGGGCGGCTTGATTGCGGCTCTGCCGATCTACTTGGGGCTTCGGCGGTCGGGAGAGCTGCTGACACGACACGTCATCGCGGTGGCGCAGATGCTGGTGGGCGCGCTGCTGATCCATCTCTCCGGCGGACGCATCGAGACGCATTTTCACGTTTTCGGTTCCCTGGCCTTCCTGGCCTTCTACCGCGACTGGAAGGTACTGATCTCGGCTTCCGTGGTGGTCGCTGTTGATCACTTGGCGCGTGGGCTGTTCTGGCCGCAGTCGGTGTTCGGCGTATTGACGGCCCCTGTCTGGCGTCCGTTCGAGCATATCGGCTGGGTCATATTTGAGAACGTCTTTCTAATGGCGTCCTGCGTGCGGATGCGGCGCCAGGAGAACCGCCGCGCGCGGCAGCAGGCGGCGCTGGAGGCCGCCAACAAAGTGGTGGAAGCCAAGGTCGAGGAGCGCACCGCCGAGCTCGCCGTGGCGCGCGATCAGGCGCTGGCCGCCTCGCGAATGAAGTCGGAGTTTCTGGCCAACATGAGCCACGAGATCCGTACGCCCCTCAACGGCGTCCTCGGCATGGCGCGGCTGCTGCTGGACACCCCCCTTGACCCCGAGCAGCGCAGCTACGCCGAAACGGTCGCCGAGTCCGGCGACGCGCTGCTGACGGTCCTCAACGATATCCTCGACCTGTCCAAAATCGAGGCGGGCAAGCTGGATATGCAGGCGGCCCCGTTCGATCTGCGTCAGGTCGTCGAGACCACGGCCACTCTTTTCGCGGCCGGCGCCGAAGAGAAAGGTCTGGAGCTGGTGTTGGACTGGAACCCGCGGACCCCGCGAGGCGTGGTCGGTCCCAAGAACCGAATCAAGCAGGTGTTGCTGAATCTGGTCGGCAACGCCATCAAGTTCACCAAGGAAGGGACCGTCACGTTGGAAGTGGGGCCGGCCGGGCCCGCCGACGCAACCGGCGCCGTCCTGGTGCGCTTTTGTGTGCGGGACACCGGCATCGGCATTGCAACGGAAAAACTCGAGTCGATCTTTGAGCAGTTCACCCAACTCGAATCATCCACGAACCGCCGCTTCGGCGGCACGGGGCTGGGGCTGGCGATCTCCAAGCGGCTGGTTGAGCTTATGGGCGGGCGGCTGCACGCCGAAAGCCGGCAGGGCCAGGGCTCGACCTTTGTCTTCGAGCTGCCGCTGGCGCTCTGCGACGAGTGGGAACAAGCCGGTCCCGCGGCGGACCTCAGCGGACGGCGGGTGCTGGCGGTTGATGACAACACGGTGAATCTGAGAATTGTCAAGGCGCAGCTTAAGGCGGCCGGCGTGCGCTGCGACTGCGCACGGTCCGCCGTGGAGGCCATGGCGTTGCTGCGGGCCGCCACGGAGGCGGGCGAGCCCTACGAGCTCGCCGTGCTGGACCACCAGATGCCGGAGACCGACGGCGAGACGCTGGCTGGCTGGATCGTCGACCAGCTTGGTTCCCAGACGATCCCCGTGATGATCATGCTCAGCTCGATGGGACAGTCGTCCATGCGGCGCCTGCGCGAGATCGGCTTTCGGGATTTCCTGGTCAAGCCCGTTCGCGGGTCGGAGCTGCTGGAGCGCTGCGCCGCCGCGCTGGGCGGCTACTCCCATAAGGAGGCGGCGCTCACGCCCGTTCAATCGGTCTCGTCGGGCCGTACGGCGCTGCTGGCCGAGGACAATCCCGTCAACCGCAAGGTCGCCACCAAGATGCTGGAGCGATTGGGTTGGACCGTCGAGACCGCCGTCAACGGCGAGGAGGCCGTGGAGCGCTTCGACGCCGGCCGGCACGCCGTCATTTTCATGGACTGCCAGATGCCGAATATGGACGGCTACGAGGCGACCGCCAGGATTCGCACCCTGCCCGGCGGCGGCCAGGCGCCCATCATCGCCTTGACCGCGAACGTGATGAGTGAGGATATTGAGCGCTGCATCGACGCCGGCATGGATGGCCACGTCTCCAAGCCGATCGAGCTCCAGGCCCTGGCCCGCGCGCTGGAGCAGTGGGGCGCGGGGCGCGGCCCGAGCGAGGCGCGGGACGCCCAGGTTCCCTCCGGCTAAGGCTCCTCTACTCCAACACCAGCCGCCGCCGGTTGCGCTGGCGCTCGGGGACGATGGTCCCGTAGGCTTCGAGCTCAATGGGCGGCCGGTCGGAGCCCACCACCTCGATCTTCAGCGTGTTGCGGCCGGGCGCGCTCGCCAGCGTCCAATCCAGCAGCACCGTCCCAAAGCCGTCGGTAAAGCCCTGCTGGGGCGAGACCGAGCCGTCCCCGCTCGGCGTCATCCGTACCGGGATCCCTTCATACGACAGCCCGTCGGGATCGGTCACCCGGACCAAAAACGGCAGCGGCAGCGGCTGGCCCACGCGGCCCGTCCGCAAGCGCTCGCGCGGGTCGCCGATCAGCGTTTCGAACGGAAACAGCCGCTCGACGCCTAGCGTGCGGGTGGCGCCCAAGATCCGGATGCTGGAGCGGGCGGTGTCGAAACGCTCGTCAATCCGCGCCTCCAGCAGGTAATCGCCCGGATCGCGGCCTTCTAGCGGAAACAGGGCTCCGAAAGCCCCACGCGGGATGACGGCCGAGGCGGGAACCCGCAGCCCTTCGGGCGCGCTGAACGTCACGGTGAGATCTTCCTCGGCGCGGTCGTCCAAAAAGACCGCCGCCTGGACCGGATCGCTCTGCAAGCGGCCATGGGCGGGCCAGGTGTTCAGCGTCAGGCCCTTGACGAGCTCGGTCTCGGCGACCCAGCCGCCGCCGGTTTGCTCTCGCATAAAGGGGCCGAAGGCCTGCCGAATTCGCTCCATCTTGGCGATCGTCTCGGCCGACGGCTCCGAGCCTTCCTCGCTGAGCAGAATAAATCCGTAGCGGTAGTGCTTCTGCGAAACGGTATGGCCGGGGCTGCGCGGCCCCATCGTCTCGATCAGGTCCTCCACGCGGACATCGACCCGTTCGCCGTCGAAGATGACGCCTCCTTGCGGCTGCCGCTCCGGATGGAAGCTCGGACCGAGAATGTCGGGATTGCGCACGTAAAACGACGGCGGAACCTGCTCGGGGCCGACCAGGCCCAGCAGGTAGAGATCAAGCGGCCCAAAGCGCCGAAAGGTCTCGGTCGTCTCAAAGCGAAACGGGCTGGCGCCGGGTCCGTGGTCGACAATCTTGGCGCCCTCCAGAAACGAGCCCTCGCTGTTGAAGAAAAAGCTCCAATGCGCCAGTTGCCGGCCCAGCAGATCGAACGAATATTCCTCCGAGTCCCGGTCGAGCATCAATATCCGCGACAGGAAGCGGTGGCCGGCCTCGTGCGCCAGGATCGACAGCGTGGTGTTGACCGACACGCCCTCTTCACGAGCGATCCGCTGCGCCGGGTCGTCGGGGTACTTGTCGAGCTCGCCCATGTAGATCAGCCCTTGCAGCCGGAAGGGCGAGCCCAGCGCCGCGCCGAAATCCAAGATGTTTTGGTCCTCAAACCCGGCCGGCAGCGGACCCACGCCCCGCACATAGTTGCGGACGGCGGCGTAGAAGGCGAAACCGGCCCCTTCGAGCGGGATTTCGTAGTCATGAAAGATGACCACGAAGTCGTAGGCGTCGTCGTGCGAAAGGTAGTACTTCCGCATCAGCGCCATCAGGTTGATGTCCGGCGGCGCGAAAATCTCCACGAAAGCGGCGCTGAACGGCTGGGCGGGCGGCTGGGAGAAGTCGACCGCGACCGACTGGGGCAGGTTCTCGCCCGACGCCAGGCCGATGACGCCCTCGTTGATCTCGATGCCGGAGTAGGCGACCCGGATGCGACCGTCGCGATAGAGAGTCGCTTGAAATGTCAGCAACCGGCCGCTGCCGGCCCGCACCCATTCCGGCGTATTGATCCAACTCACCGTCACGCGGTCGGGCGCCTGGAAGACGCGGATCGCCGCGCCGTCGCGGGTGGGGTCGAGGTCGGTGAAGAAGGCGCAGATGCGCGGCGGACCGCTGACCGCGCGGATGGCGTCGCGCGGCGTGCTGGCGGCGTCGGGGCGGCCGAAGGTGAAGTTGCCGTCCGAATGCAGCAGCGTCTGCCGGTAAGTGCGGCCAAAAAAGGGAAAGTCGAACGGCAGCTCGATCGGCATGAAATCATCGTCGCCGAGCTCGACAAATTCGCCGGCGGCGACCGCGTCGGCGTCAAAGCCGCCGTCGAGAACGCGGTAGAGGTAGCTGGAAGCCTCGGCCTGTTGCGGCAGGTATTCGACGGACTGCCCGTCGAGGTCAAACAGGAAGGCGGGCAGTCCGACCCCTTCGCCATCGTCGACAACGGCGATATTGCCGTGGTCGGGCGGAATGAGGGCGTTTTGGGGAGTGAGCAGGCCGGGCTTGTCGTTTCCAGGACGCGGCTCAAGCGGAGGGCTCAAGCCCCGCGCGCGGGCCTGTTGGTCCAGCAGCATCGCCCCAAGGATGCTGGTTGAATCGTTGGGCTCGTCAGTCGCGGGCAGGGCCAATGCCGCCGTCGCCAGGAGTAGTGCGAGGAGCCGGGCGAGCCGCATCCCTCGATTCTACCCGCCGCCGCGCTGGGGACCGGTATTTTGGCTCATATCTTCACGTTGAGCCGATGATAGGCGCTCCGCGCCGGATGGAACGACTCCAACCGTCCGCGAGCCTGCCGTAGCCGGTCGAGCTGTTGCCGCAGATCGTCGCGGCGCCAGCCGAGCAGGTCGATCGCCCGGCGCCCCTGCTCCAGCACCTGGCGGGGATCGTCAGCGGCCGGCGGTGGAGTCCGGGCGAGTAGGTCGCCGCGTTCGTCGAGCAGGCGCTGCGCCAGCGGCCAGTCCTCGGCTTCGGCGGCCTCGGCCATCGCGGCGGTCAGGCGGTCGAGCTCGGCGGGAACGCTCATCGTCGGTTGTTGTTGTCAAACTGGAAGGAGAAGAGCTGCGTCAGCAGGTCTTGTTGCGATTCAAGCTGGGACAGCAGCGTGTCGGCGGCGGCGAACTGCGCCTCCATCTGCGCCATTTGCAGGTCGATCCGCTCTTGGAGCCGGACGATCTGGGCCGACAGCGACGCGTCGGACTCGCGGATGAAGCTCACCGCCCGCCGGATCTGGCCCGTGGCCGGGTCGGCGAAATCGACCAGCGCCCGGCGGACCGTCCCGCTGAAGCCCGTCGTGGTGGACCCCAGAAACTCCCGCACCGCCTGGAAATTCCCGGAAGTTTGGGTAAACCGAAGTGAGTTAAAGCTCATCAGACCCTCGGAGCTGAGCTCCAGGCCGAGATCGGCGATCGAGCGGACTTCGCCCGACCCGGCGTAGCTGCTGATGGACCGCAACAGGCTTTGCGCCTGCCGCACGATGATGTCGCCGGACAAAGTCCCGGCGTTCTCGCCGACCTGAGCGTTGAGCGCGGCGGCCACGGTGTTGTAAGCGTCGGCGAGCTCGCTCAGCTTGGTCGCCACGCCGGAGACGTCGTTGGACGCCGATACCGTCGCCGCTCCCGCGCCCACGATGGTCAACGAGAGACCCGGCGCAAAGTCCGTAATCGTGTTGCCCGCGTTGACCACCTGCACGCCGTTGACGGAGAAGACCGCATCGACGCCCTGGTTGTCGCCGGTGAGCAGGTCCACATCGAGACTGTCGGTGAGCGTCAGCGTGGTGGAGCCGGTGCGATTGTTGCTGACCACGAGGCGGTAGTCCGGGGAGCTCGGGTCATCGGAGAGGTTTACGATGGTCGCGGTCACGTCCTGGGGGCCCGCGTTGATTGCGTCGCGCAGGCCGGTCAGCGTGTTGGCGAACCCGGCAACCGACTGCGCGCCCGCCAGCCCGGAGGCGAAGCCGGTTCCCTGGTCGTTGTCTACTACCGTGGCCTGGAAGGCGGTATCTCCTTCCAGACGAACTTCGCCCTGGTAGGCCGAAAAGCGCACCCCGGCGGCGCTCAGGTTCGCGTTGAGCGCCACCTGCGAGTTCAATGCCGCGGCGATCTCCTCGGCGGACTGGCCGCCCACGCGTCCGCCGCTCTCCAGGCCCGTGACGGTCGTCCCCGTGCTCGAAGAGGTGAAGTTGAAGCCCACGCCCGCCGCATCGCTGACCAGCAGCTTGAGCTTGCCGTCGACGGCCGTGAAGCTCACCTTGCCGTCGAGCGCGGGCGTGGCGGCGATCTGATCGTTAAGCGCGGCGGCGATGGCTGTCGCATCGGCGTCGGCGGCGAGCCCGGCCGTCAGGATCGTGGCGTTGATCGACCCGTCCAGGCTGGCAAAGCTCACCGAGACCGTATCGCCCGCGCCGACTGTCGAGGGAGCGGCCGCGCCGACGAAGAAGCTGTCCAGCTCAGCCGTGATCGAGCCCGACAGCCCGTTGGAGAAGCTGACCTCGACGCTCGGATTCGGAGCAGGCGTAGCTGATCCCGCAGTCCCGGCGGCGCGCCCGGAACCGACGGTCAAAAGGCTGTAGGTCTCGGTCGATTCGCCCAGCGTGAGCTTGTAGACGCCGTCGGCCGATAGGGCCGTCTGGTTGTTGTCGGCCAACCCGTTCAAGCTCGTCTCGCGGGCTCGGTCGGCGGCCGAGGTCACCGACAGGTTGAAGTCGATCGGCTCCGGCGTCCCGGTCCGGGTGACCGTGGCGACGGCGGGGTTGCTGGAAGAGACGGCGACCGTACCTTGGGCGCCGGCCAGCCCCAGCGAGTCGAAGACCGAACGCAGTTTGTTGAGGTCGCCTTCCAGGCTGCCCAACGCCAACTGACGGCTTTGCAGGATCGTCTGCTCGGTTTGCAGGTTCGAGACCGGCAAGTTGGCCACAACGAAGCTGCGCTCGAGCAGCGTCTGGAAGCTCTCGGAGAACTTGCTGATTCCTACAAAGCTGGTCGGCGGCACGCTCATGACAGACCTACAGCGTC
>CAYOPA010000055.1:0-7770 GCA_964405625.1 uncultured Bryobacterales bacterium | reverse complement strand
GGCGCGCGCAGGGGCCGAGGCGGCGCCGACAAGCTTGGCCGGGGCGGGCGCGCTCCACTCGGAACGCTCGGCAAGGCATTCCCGCCAGCCCTCATGGAGGGTCTCCAGCAGCCGCATGGAAACTTCCAGCGGCTCCGCCGCCTGCCGGGCGTTGGCTTCCACAAGCTGTTCCTGGATGTAGGAGTACAGCCGCGCCAGCTTGACGGCAATTTCGCCGCCGCGCTCCACGTCGAGCGATGTCTGCAATTCCACAATGATTTGCGAAACGTGCGCCACCGCCTCGGCGCGCTCCCGAATCCGACCGGCGGCCAAGTGCTCCCGCGCGGAAGCGAGCCGCTCAATGGCCTTGGCGTACAGCAGGCACACCAAGCCGAGCGGGTTCTCCGCCTCCACGCTGTTGTGAACGTAGTCTCCAAACATGTTCCGCGCTCCCGTGCTCAGGCGATACGGTCGCCCGGCTGCAAATTCTTCAATACCTCGGCCGCACGCAGCATCGACTCGTTCGGAAACTGCGTAATGATCTCTTCGGTAATGCGGTCAACAATCCGGATCAGCGGGTGCCCTGTCGCCTGGTCCACGGTGAATTGGAGCTCGCTCTGCGGGCCGAGCCGTCCGGACTCGTTGAGCTTCCTCACCGTCTCGGCAATCTCGCGGATGCGGCTCGGGCCCGGTTCCTCCGTTTGGGGGCCGGAGGACCGCGGCGCGAGCTCTTTTGCTGCTTTAACCTCTGCGACGTTCATGGCGTCCTCCTCGAGCTCTCTTAGCGAAGCCCGCTGGGCTGGGGACTCTCGGCGACGCCGCCGATTTCCCGCCAACACGCTTATCGGCCATCAGCGGTGAGTTCTCTACAAAAAACTTTTCCGTGGGAGAATACCCCTCAAAGCGCTTCTCGGCGGCGCGCTCTTGGGGATCGATCTTGACTGGCTTTCACTTGGCGGTCCGCGTTGCGACGGCCGCTCTTGTATGTTCCGCGCTTTGCGCCGCGGCTGATCCGGCCGCGAGCCCGGAGCGCCGCCCCGAGGAGCCGGCCGCGAGAGCGACAGCCAGCCCTGACGCTCCGGCGGCCTATGACCCGGCTTGGCGCAAGCAGTACCCGCAACAGGCCGGCGAAGGGCTCCAACCCTTCCCTGAAGCCGCTCCCGGCGACATCGTCCCGCAGGAGCTTTACCGCTACACCGGCCGCAGCGCCGAAGTCTACGCCACGATCGACCGCATTCGCGACTTCGCCGAGTGGCGCGAGCGGCTGGAGCGCCAGAAACCCCAGGCGATGGCCGAGCGCGGCGAGTACATGGCCCGACGCTACCGCTTTGACGGCAAGACGCATCCCTCCGCCACGATGACGCGCGGTAAGCCGCAGCCGGCCGGTCCGGTCGTCCGCCTGCCCGAGGGAGTCGCCTCCTGGGAAGCGCTGGCGGCGCTGCCGGCGGCGGAGATCCGGGCCCGCGAGCTTTTCCCCGAGGGCTTTCGGCCGCTGTCTCACCCGCTGCACTCCACCGGGCACATGCTCTTCCCCGAGCCCTGGACCGCAGCTCATCCCGAGCACCAGCGCATGGATATCGACTTCGATATCCCCGAAGCCTACTTGCCGGAATTCCCGCCGCCGCTGTTCCTGACCACGCGGCCCGACCTGGGCGACGTCTCGCGCGGCCATGAGATCACGCTGGCGAACTTCCGCGAGCTCTTCGACGGCATCATCACGCCGGAGCAGATGGAGGGCTTGCGGCTGCTGGTGACGCGCTTTCCCACTTCCTGGTTCAACTTCACTAAGCATCGTGTGACTGAACAGCCCTCGCGCGGGGTGTCGTGCTTCGATTGCCACGTCAACGGCCACGCCAACGGGGCGATCGCGATGGATCCCGGCGCGCGGCCACAGTTGGCGCGGGTGCGGCTGGATACGCCGTCGATCCGCGGCAACCACATCTATAACCTCTTCTCGCTGCGGCGCTCCATCCGTTCGCTCGACCACTTCGCGGAGGTGGAGGAGTACTTCGATGGCGACATCGCCCTGCAGCCTCAGATCGGCGGCCGGCAGCTCGACCGGGTGTCGACCAACCGCATGGGCGACTTCATGGCCATCGTCGGGTTTCCCCCGGCGCCGAAGCTCAACCGGCTGGGAAGGCTGGATCACTCGCTGGCTAACGACAGCGAGATCCGCGGCGAGGAGCTGTTTTTCGGCAAGGCGCAGTGCGGCGTCTGCCACCCGGCGCCGATCTATACCGACAACCAGATGCACGACCTGCGCGTGGAGGACTACTACCACGGCAGAGCGGAGGGTTGGGCCAAGACGTTCACCTTGCGCGGCATCAAGGACAGCCCCCCGTACTTCCATGACGGCCGGCTGCCGACGCTTGAAGATTCGGTTGAATTTTTTAACATCCTATTGGGGACCAAGCTGTCCGCCGGGGAAAAGGAAGACCTGTTGGCGTTCGTTCGCTGCCTGTGAGGCGCCGGGGAGCGTACAATCGGGGAGATGTGTTCGCCGCTTTGACGGGCGGCGGGCTTGAGCTGACCTTGGATTCGCTGATTGAGCCTGACTTGCGACGTTGTCGATGTCCGCGCCGCGGGCGGACAGGACTCCTGCGCGTCGCTCGCCCATGACCCTCCTGATCATCGTAGTCACCGTCACGGTGCTGGTCTCGGCGTTGTGCTCGCTGTTTGAGGCGACGCTCTATTCCACACGTTTGGGCTTGCTGGAAGCCGAGGCCGCGGGGGGCAAGCGGTCCCGCGCGGCGCGCAAGATGTTGGAGCTCAAGCGCAATATCGCGCAGCCGACATCCGCCATCCTGGTGCTCAACACGATCGCCAACACCGCGGGCGCCGCCGTGGCCGGCATGGTCGCCGTCACGGTGCTCGGCGCCGGCGCGGTCCCTTGGTTTTCGGCGGTGCTGACCGTCCTGATTCTGTTCTTTGCCGAAATTCTGCCCAAGACCTTCGGCGCCATCGCTTGGCGCAGCGCTTGGCCCCTGGTGGTCTGGCCTTTGAGCTTTCTGCGCAGTGCGTTGAGCCCGGTGGTATGGCTGACGCAGAAGGTTTCCGACCTGATTACCCGCGGCCATGTCGTAAGCAACGTCACCGAGGATGAAATCCGGGCCGTCATCCGCATGGGCGGCAGCGAGGGCGAGCTCTCGCCCTCCGAGCTGCAACTGCTCACCGCGGTCTTCCACTTTGACGAAACCGTGGTCCGGCAGGTGATGATGCCCCGCCGCGAGGTCGACTACTTCGACATCGAGCAGACTCTTCCGGAGTGCCTGGACATCGTGCGGCGGACGCGCCATACGCGCTATCCGCTGTGTCGCGGGTCGCTGGACTCCATCGTCGGGCTGGTCCACATCAAGGACCTGCTGGGCGTGGTCGACAGCGAAGAGTTCAACCTCGAAGAGATCGCCCGGCCCTTGCGCACCGTCCCCGACTCCCTGCCGATCAGCCGCCTGCTGCGGCAGATGCAGAGCGCCCGGCAGCATATGGCGGCGGTAGTGGACGAGTACGGCAACGTGGTCGGCATCCTCACCATGGAGAACATTTTTGAGCAGCTCGTCGGCGCTGTTCGCGACGAGTTCGATGAAGAGACGCCCGACATCATCCCCGAGCACGGCGGCGTCTACAAAGTGCGCGGCAACCTGCCGTTGGACCGACTGAACCGGGATCTCGGGTTGGACCTGTATTCCGAGGAGGTCGACACGCTCTCCGGCATGGTCGCGCAGCGGCTGGGGCGCCTGCCTAAAGTGGGCGATGAGATCTAGGTCGGCGGCTTGACCATCGAGATTGTCGAAACCGAAGCCGGCCGGGCGACCTGGGTGCGATTGACGCCCAACCCGGGGCAAGAGCGCGACTCCGCCGTCCGCGGCGAGGATTAACAACCATTACGACCGGCGGGTACTAGGATGAAGGTTGCGCGCGGCGTTGGTCACAGCCTTGGCTCTCATCACGGCGACGGCTGTCGCCGAGCCGCCGCCTGAAACCATCATGGAGCGAGCTTTGCGCACGGCCGAGCGCGCTCGATCCGGAGGCCTGGAGTTGCGGCGCCGCTGGCGCCACGTCAATCGCACCTTCAAGCCGGTTCGCGGCGGCGAGCAGTTGGTCGAAAGCGTCTACGTTGTCAGCCCGGTTGACGGCGAGCCCTACTATGACTTGGTCGAGGTGGACGGCCGTCCCGCCGGCGAAGCCGATCGCGCTCAAGAAGAGAAATTGCGTAAGAAGTTTCGTGATCGCGTGGGCGGCCGCAGTGGAATCGCCTTTGATCGCGCTCTGATTGAGCGCTACACGCTGAGATTGGAAGGCCGCCGCCCTCTCAACGGACGCCTGAGCTGGGTGGTCGCCTTCGCGCCGCTTGAAACACCGCCCCCGGTTGAACGCGCCGTGGACTACGCGCTGAACCACTGCCGCGGCCGATTCTGGATCGACGCCGAGGACTACGGGTTGGCCCGGATCGAATTTAAGCTGGAGGAGAAGGTCGGCGTTTGGGCAGGCTTGTTGGGCTCGGTGGAGGCGTTCGAGGGCTCGTACACTCAGACCCAGCTGGAACCCGGCGGCTGGCTGCCGGAATCGATGGATCTACGCATGGCCGGCCGGGCGCTGCTCTCGTCGCTGGACCGGAGGGTGGAGATGCGATGGTGCGACTATAGCCCGGTCGCCAGACGCCACCAGGGGCGGGGTTATGATACTGGCTTGGGAGCGACGCAACGAGAATGAGCGTAAATGACCTGCTGGGAACTCTGAGCGACAGGCTCTCCACCGAAGCGACCGTGCGTCGAGTCTTCGGCGAGCCGATCACCGTGGGCGAACGGACCGTGATTCCGGTGGCGCGGGTGGGCTACGGTTTCGGCGCCGACATGGGCTCCAGCCCCGAAACGGGCGAGGGCGGCGGCGGAGGGGGCGGCGTGGGCGCCTCGCCGGCCGGCGTGATTGAGCTGACAGCCGAGGGTTTGGAATATGTCGAGTTTGGTCTCGAAAAGAAAATCATGACCGCCGCGCTAGTCGGCGCGGCGGTCGGATTTTTACTGGGTAAGCTCAGCGGGCGCTGAAGAGCTCAAGTCTCCGCGGCGAGCGGCTCCAGCCCCGCCGCGCCGTCGCGTGTCGTTGACGTTGTTGCAAAGCCCTGCGCCACTGCTACGCGAACTGCTGCGTCGTTGGCGTAATGATCAGCTCGGGGATCGTGGCTCGCGGCGGTAGCGTGGCGCACAGCAGCGCAGCCGCGGCCAGATCCTCGGGTTGCAGCATCTGCGCCCGCTTTTCCTCTCCGGGCACCACGGGCCTGTTGAACAAGATCGGCGTATTTACTTCGCCGGGGCAGATCAGGCACGAGCGGATCCCGTTGATCCCTTCTTCCAGGTGCACCGACAGGCTCAGCGCCGCCATGCCGTGCTTGCTGGCGTTGTAACCGGCGCCGGCCACCACCGCCGGGCGCACGCCGGCGATCGACGACACGTTCAGGATGACGCCGTCCTTGCGCGCGCGCATCTCCGGCAGCACGGCGTGGATAAAGTAGAACGCCCCGTTGAGGTTGATGTTGACCATCAACTCGAAATCCTCGGGCGAAAGCTCGGCCAGGCTGCGCTTAGGAACGTTGGCGCCGGCGTTGTTGACCATGATGTCGATCTGGCCGAGCTTCTCATGGGCGAAGGCCACGGCCGCTTCGACGGCGGCGCGGTCGGCGACGTCGGCGGCGTGCGGGAAGATGCGCTCGGCGGCGTCCCCTGCGGCCAGGCGGGCCTTCTCCAGCTTGTCGGCCGTACGGCCCACCGTCACCACGCGGGCGCCTTCGCGGGCGAATGTCGCGGCGATGGCCTCACCGATGCCGCTGCCGGCGCCGGTGACAATCACGTTCTTTCCTTGGAGCTTCATGGTGCTCTTCGATCTCCTTTGGTTGCGGATACAAAGGGTCGATTGTAGCGAAGAGCGGCGGCCCTCCGCGCGATCAGATCACGGGCCGGAGCTTGTGCCTCATGATCGCGACCGCCACCGCGCCAGGCTCGTTGCGAACGGCCACGCCCTGGATATGGAGGTGCGTCGGCGCTCCCATGTCGTCGCCCATGTCCACCAACAGCTCCACCCGCTTGCCGACTTCGATCTCGTGGTCGCTCGCAAATAAGAGGCCTCGCCTGGAGATGTTCACGGTACGCCCCACGCCGCGAGCTCCCCTACCCGTGCCGCGGACGCGATACTCAACGGGTTTGGAAATCTCGAACCGAGAAGCGCGGTTAGTCATGCTCCCTAAATTCTTTCTAAGTATCACGCCTGATCTCAATAGACCGTCGGGCTCAAATTTCACTGGTACTAAAACGCCAAGATCGAGGCCCCGCCGGCGGCAACTCCATCCGCGGGAGCGCATCGAGTGTTGAAATCGTCACGCTCAGGGAATGTTCGGATTACGCGACGGCATCGAGCGCAGCGCCTGCTCCAGATCCGGGGCGGAACCCTCGATCAGCTTGCCAGTCAATAGATCGACGAGGCGGCCGTCGTCAAAAAGCTGCCGCTTGCCGTCGTGCACAAAACGCGCCATCGGGTGCTTGTAGGCGCCGTCGTGGGTCTTGGCATAGGGTCGCGGAAAGTACCAGGTAAACAGCCACGGCCGCGGCGAACCGCCCTGCCCGGTCAGGCGCTTCCAGAAGCTGTGGCCGTCGGTCGGAGCAAAGCGCTCGACCGAGGCGCCGATCGCTTCGGCCATGGTCGGCAGGTAATCGGTGATGTCCACCAAGTCTTCGAGTGTTCTGCCGCCTAGGAGTGTGTCCGAGTATTCATCGAGTGGCCCATATGTAGTCCCTGCGTTCGAATGAGTCTACGACATATTGTGTTCACGCGAGGCGATTTTCGAATACTCGGACACACTCCTAGGACGATTCCCGGCGCGTGCACGACCAGCGGCACATGCGTGCCGGCTTCGGTGGGCCGCCCCTTTTCGCCGCGAATGCTCCTGCCGTCGAGCTCGCTGACAATCGAAGGGTGCGTGCCGTTGTCGCTGGTGTAGATCAGGATCGTTTTCCGGCGCAGGTCCAAGCGATCGAGCGCCGCGTCGATGCGCCCGATGACCTTGTCCATGTAGGCGACCATGTCCTCGAAATTCTTTTGCTCGTCAGTGCTGCTGCGGTCGGCGCTGTCGGGCGTGGGCAGAAAAGGGTCGTGCACCAGCATCATCGGGTAGTAGACAAAGAACGGCTTGTCGCGGTTGCTCTCCATGAAGCGGATGACGAAATCGGCGTGGACATCGGGACCGTAGGCGTCGGCGGGTAGGTCCAGCAGCTTGCCGTCCTGCTCGATGGAGGGCGTCCAATAGCGCGGGCGCGCGGTTTTGTTGGTATGCCACAGCGACCAAGTGTCGAAGCCGGCGTCCTCGGGGTTGGTCCCGGCCGCGGTCTCGCTGCCCTGGAGCTGCCACTTGCCGGCGATGGCCGTGGCGTAGCCGGCGTCGCGGAAGAGCTTGGCGAACGTCAGCTCGCCCGGCTTGAGCGCCCCGAAATCGACATAGTTGCGGACGCTGCTTTTGCCGCTCATGATGGCCACCCGCGACGGCGTGCACAGCGGCGTGGAATAGGCGCGCGCAAAGCGTGTACCAGAGTCGGCCAACCGGTCCAGGTTCGGCGTGGAATACTGCTTCGAGCCGGAGAATCCAAAACACTCGCGGCCGACATCGTCCGCCATGATCAGGATGATGTTGGGCTTCTCCGGCGCCTGTCCGAAAGCAGCCGAGGCATACGTGAGAAACGCGAGGGCGAAGCGGAGCATCGGCCAACACCATACAGCAAAATCGGGCGCTACGGAACGGGCGCCCTCGCC
>CAYOPA010000054.1:10901-17843 GCA_964405625.1 uncultured Bryobacterales bacterium | reverse complement strand
TGATCCTTCGATCTTCAGCCTCTTGCCGGCGAATGTAGTCTCCAACCACGGCTTCATCCCGCCCCACCGTCGACACGAAATAGCCGCGGGCCCAGAAATGTTGCCCAACGAAATTCCGCTTCCGCTCTCCGTAGGTCCGGGCGATTTGGATCGCACGCTTGCCCTTGATGTAGCCCACCACTTGCGACACCGCGTGCTTTGGCAGTATCGCGATCATCATGTGGACATCGTCGCTCATCAGATGACCTTCCTCAATCCGGCTCTGCTTCTGCTCAGCCAGTTTCCGGAAGACCTCCCCCAAGTACTGCCTCAGTTGCCCATACAGAACCTTCCGCCGATACTTCGGTATGAAGATTACGTGGTATTTGCACTCCCATTTGGTATGGCTTAGACTTTCGCAGTCGTCCATCGCGTTGACTCCTTGCGTGTGCTTGGCGGCTCACGTTCGGAGTTTCCGCGATGGACTCCCGAAATTGTCAAACTCCTGCTGCCTCCCCGGCAGAGCCGGGGGGTCTCCCCTGGTAGGCTAGTATTGAATAGAGGTCTTTGTCTGTACGACTCCCCAAAAGCTCCTCTGGAAGGCCCACAGCTCTCAGCGGTTTGCGCCATGCGGCCTGTTAGCTTGAAGCATCTATCCGTCGCGGTCTTCCTTCTCGAAATTCCACTCAATGCGCTTGCCTTCCCGCGCCGAGGCGTTGATCATGTGTGCGCACGCCGCCGCCCGATGCCCGGCCCAGACATCTTGCACCGGCTGCTTGCGGGTTCGCATCGCCGCCAGCCAGGCCTCCAGATGCAGACGGGTGTCGCCGATCGAGCGCTCCCTGCGTTGCTCCGGCTCCGGCTTTTCCGGAGCAGGTACGTCGAGCAGGTTGCGCTCATACTCCTTTTGCAGGTGCGACGGCCACGACTCCACAATCCAGTCGTTGTTGTCCCTCGCCACGTCCTTGCGTAGCTCGTAGCTGGTGTAGCCCAGCGAAATAGCGCCCTCGGTCCCCAAGAAGTCGAACCCGTAGCCGCCGCTGCTGTTGTTGAACGTTGAGCTTAAATTGACCGTGAAACCCTCGCGATAGCGCAGGATGGCGTTGAGCGTGTCCGGCACGTCGCGGCTGTCGGTCCAGCGGTAGAGCTCGCCGGAGCCGTAAACGTCAGCCGGCGCCTGGGCGCCCATCACGTAGTGAATCGTGGTGGTGAGATGCACGAACAGGTCCGTGGCGATGCCGCCCGAATACTCCTCGTAGCAGCGCCAGCGGAAAAAGCGCTCCAGGTCAAACGGCCGCGGCGGCGCCGAGCCCAAAAACAGCTTCCAGTCCACGGTTTGCGGCGACGCGTCGGGCGGGATCGGGTAGATCCAGGCGCCGGAGGCCGAGTTGCGGTTGTAGTAGGCGCGGATCATCGTCACCCGGCCGATCGCGCCGGACTGCACGAGCCGCCTGACTTCCTGCTGCGTCTTGGTGCTGATACCCTGGCTGCCCACCTGCAAGATCATGCCGCTGCGCTCCACGGCCTTGGCGATTGCATGCCCCTCGTTGATCGCCCACGTGAGCGGCTTCTCGCAATAAACATCCTTGCCCGCATCGAGAGCCTCGATCACCTGCTTGGCGTGCCAATGGTCGGGCGAGGCGACCACCACGGCGTCCACGGATTTGTCGGCCAGAATCTCCTGGTAGCTTGCCGCCGCCTTGGCGCGGCCGTCGGTGCGCTCCACGGCGCGCTCGATGCGTCCCTTGTAAGCGTCGAAGACGGAGACGATCTCCGCGTCTGGAGCCTTCTTCAGCCCGTTAATAAGCTGATGGGCGCGCGCGCCGCACCCGATGACGCCGATGGTGATGCGGTCGCTCGGCGCCGCCGACAGAGCCGACGTCGCCAGCGCGCCGGCGCCGGCCAGGAAGATGCGACGAGATAAAGGGGCGGGCATAAGTCCTTCAAATTCTACCAATCCGGCGGGGGCGCTTCGCGCTTTTCTGCGCAACGCCGGCCTCCACGCCGGGCGCGCCATCCACGGGGTAGGGCTACAGCCCCAGCGCCCGCAAGGCCTGCCGCGCCTCTTCGTGTCGCGGATCGAGGCGTAGCAGCCCTTCGAGCTCCCTGCGGGCGTCGTCGCTACGGTCGCGTTCGAGCAATGCGGCCGCCAAGCTCCAACGGGCGTCCACATTGCGAGGGTCGGCTTCGATAGCCAACCGGTAACGCTCCACGGCCTGCTCCCAGCGGCCTTCCAGCTCCAGCAGGTTGCCCAGCAGCGTCTGCGCCGGGGCCAGTCCGGGCTGCGCCTCCACGGCCGCCAGGAGCTGCCGCTGGGCTTCGCCCCAGTCCTCGCGCCCGGCCAATACGGCGGCGTAGTTGTAGCGAGCCTCGGCGGCGGCTGGGTCGGCCTCGATCGCCCGCTTCCAGCTCCGCTCGGCTGCCGCGAGGTCTCCTTTGACCCCGGCCAGCAAGTTGCCGAGGTTGGTGTGCGCCGCCGCCAGATCCGGTTGCAGGCGAATCGCCTCACGAAACGCCGCTTCGGCTTCGTCGGCGCGGTCGCCTTCCAGCAGTAGCTTGCCGCTATTGTTGTGGTTTTCCGGCAGATCCGGGTCCAGCCGCCGCGCTTGCTCCATGGCCTCCAAAGCCTGTGCGGGCCGCCCCATGGCGGCGTGGAGGAAGCCGAGCTCCTTGTGGACGCGGCTGTCATTTGGCGCCGCCGCGACCGCCGCTCGGAGCGCGCGCTCGGCGTCAGGGAATCGGCCCGCCACCGTCAGCGCCGCCCCCAGCCTTCGCAGCGCGGGGATCAGCTCCGACCGTCCGGCCACCGCTTGCTCGAAAGCCGTGATCGCCTCGTCCCGACGGCCGACCGCCTCCAGCGCCTGCCCAAGCTCGTAATGCGCTTCCGGCGACCGCGCCGCCTCCTGCAGGCGAGCCAGCCCCGCCTCCTTGTTCGATCCCTGCGCCACCTGCGCCAGCGCCCAGTACTCGTCCGGAACCTGCGTTGGGCGATACGGACGCACTTCGCCGCGATACTCCAGCTCCTTTGGCCTGCGCTCTTTCTTGACCGCCAACAGGTTTCCGCGTCCGGGCCGTTGAATCCTGTGATCGGTCATCACGGCATGCACGACGTCGTCGGTACGACGTTGTGGCATGTGGCAGGTCGCGCAGTCCTGTTGCGCGGGGTGGCTGGAGGGCAGGGAAGAGTGGCAGCTCCCGCAGGCCGCCTGCCGCGGTTTGGTCGGCGGAGCGCCGTGCGGGTCGTGACACGTCGTGCACGTCAGCGCTCCGTCGGCGCTTTGGAGAAAACATCGCGACTGCAATAGTCGGTAAGCGCTGTGGTTGATCTCGAACTTGTTGTCCCAACCGCTGCTTGGCGCGTGGTCAAAGGCGTAGGCGTATTCCTCCAGCGGCTCGCCGGGTCGGTAGGAAAAAACGCCGCGGTCAAAGCGGTGCAGCGCGTTCGGCAGCGGTCGGCTGGTGGTCTCGAGGTGGCACTGGAAGCAGACATCAAGCTGTCGCGCCGGGCTCAGCCGCGCCGGGTTGACGACCGACGCTCGAACCTTTTCCTCGGGAGCGTTCGCTTGCAGGGCCTCCAGATGCGGCAAGCCGGGGCCGTGGCAGCGCTGGCAATCAATCCCCATCGCCACCTTTCCGGGATAGACAGGCGGCGAGCCGGGCATGTCGCCGCCGGGCTCGATTTCCGGAAAACCGTTGTGGCAGAACATGCAGTCCTGGGCGATCAGCCGCTGGAAGCCGTAGTGCGCCGGGTGGTCGTAGCCGGGGCTCATCGCCCAGGTCCCGTTATTCTCGGCGTACCAGCCCAGAGGAAGCTGGATGATCTCGTCGTTGGGCTTGCGGTGCAGGTAGGTCCGAGCGGCGTTGCCCGAACCCATCACGTAGTCGATGCGCTTTTCGATGAAGTTGGTCTTTTCGCCGCCCTCCGTCTGCCAACGCTGCTGGAAGAGCTCCTCGCCGCGCCGCACCACCGCGTAGCTGCGCTGGGAGGCTGCGTGGTCATGGACCGCGTTCTCCGTCGGCGTGTTCTGGGGAGAAGGCAACGCAAACGACCGCCCCATTCCGGTGGTCATGTACGAATTCCAGATGTCGATGTGACAGTCGCGGCAGACGGCGGCTTCCACGTAGCCGTCCGGGAGGGCTGGGCCGGTTTGGGCGACAGGCGATTCCGGCGCCGACGGCCCGCACGCCGTTGCGATCAGGGCCAGAGCCGCAATCAAAGACCTCACCAAGGGGCGAGTGTAGCATTGGAGCCCGGTGGCGCACGGCTCTAGCCGTGCACGCGAGGCTTTGCCTCGCAAGGCGACCTCGCAAGGAGCTCTTCGAGCGCCAATTCTTATTCAGCGACCTGCTTAACAACCTGCAGGGCGACGTGTTTGGGGCCAGTGGACGGTTACCTTCCACGACAGGATTGACGCCCTGTTGCCCTCGGGCTTCGAAATGAGCGACCACAAGCCGGTAAGCGGCGTGGTGACCGTGCACTGAGGGGCCTCTCAGCCCGCCGGGGTGGCGGCCGCGCCCAGGCGTTGCTCCAAGGCGATCGCACCCAGCGCCACCGGCGTGGCCACGGCCAGCCACAAAGCCAGCCAGACCACGGCCTCGATGCCATGGGTGTTGGCCAGCGGCGCGACCAAGGCGGCGCTGGCGGCGCCCACCACCAGAGTGGCCCCGAACGAGACGCGAAACATCCGCTCGGCGGGAGCGCCCGGAGCATGGGAAACATATTCCAGCGTCAGCGGATGCAGCGCTCCCATCCCGGCCCCCAGCAGCATCGCGCCCACCACGCCGCCCGACGGCTGCACCGAGTTGAGCAGGAACAGGCAGCCGAGCACCACGAAGCCGCTCACCGCGGCGGCGGAGCGGGTGCGGCTGCCGAGCTCGCTGAGCCGCCCGGAGTAGACGCGGCCAAAGGTCAGCGCCACCCAGAAAGCCATCAGCACGCCCAAGCTGCCCAGCGTGGTGATCTCAAACTGCCGCGTCAAAAACATCGCCAGCCAACCGCCCATCAGACCGTGACTACCGGCCTGGATCAACAGCGTCAACAACATCAGCACCATCGTGGGCGACACTTTGGAAACGCGGAACGGACCCGCGCTGTCATTTTCAAACACCATCCGGGGGCCACGCCAAGTGAGCATTCCGACACCGCTCGCCGCCGCCGCATACAGCAGGCACAAGCCGCGCCAACCAAGGCTGTCCGCCAATATCCAGGCGAGGCAGCACACCAAAGCGGCTCCAAATCCGAAGAACACGCCGCCCAGGTGCAACAGGGCCGATCCCCGCCGGCGCGTCAAGGCCCTGGAGAGCGCCTCGCCCGTGGTCGCCGCCACCAAGCCCGCGCCCATTCCGCCCAGACCGATCGGGTAGAGCAGCAACGCCTTACGGTCCACCATGGACAGCAGAATCAGAGCAGCCGCGAGCAGCAGCGCGCCAGTGGCGGCAATGCCGCGCACCGGCATCCGGCCCCGTATTCTTAACTTGCCGGCAATCGGCATCACCAGCAAAATGGCGCCCGCCATTGTGGCGAAACACTGCCCCGCGCCCACCGCATCGAGCGCCAGGGTCAGCGACCACAACGCCGGCAAGACGCCCGCCGCGCCCAAGCACCCGCCGATCAGCGCCAGCCCAGCCATTGCAAATCGGACCTGCTGAGGCTCGGGCGTGTGCCGCTCGAAGGGAATCGAGCCGGTCTGGAAGCTGACGTCCATCACCGCGATTCTACCAGCCGAACCTCCCGGCGCCTTCCAGATTCCGGAATCCACATCCGTTCGTCCACAGACTGCGGCTTCTCACGGAAACAGCCTACAGGGAAAATATATCTTAAATTCAACAGGATACGGGTAACTAGGACTTTTGGCCCCTGAGATGCAAGGTGAAAACCATCTGTCAGACGCGCCTTGGAAATCAGGGTGAGGGTTGCCGCCGAAAACAGGAATCCGCTGGAAGCGGCGGAGTTTGAGGGGTTTTCCAATATTGTGGTCAGTCCCGGCGTTCGTGGGGTTCGCCGGGACTTTTTTTGTCCGGCGCTCGGCTCAGCCGGACGCCTTCAGGCGATATCCTCTTCCAGCTCGGGCGGATATAGCAGGCGGACAATCAGGAACACCGACAGCCCCACGGGCCCCAACATCAGGGTCAGCAGCAGGCAGGGAATCATCAGCGCCTGGGGCACGTCGCGGCGGATGCCCTCCTGGGTCTCCCACATGCCGACGATGAGGTCAAAAGCCAGGTAGTGCACCCAGCCGGCCAGCAGTAGGCTGGGGGTTTCAAACAGCAGGCCGATCTGTTCCAGCGACCCGAAGCCGCCGGGCGCCCCGCCCCACCCCCGGAGCAGCAGAAAGACGTAGACCGACGCCTCAACAGGGATAATCGTGGTCAGGATCAAAAGCCGGGTCCACTTCGCACGCGGAAAAAACAGTAGCAGGAACCACCCGGGCAGCACCACGAAATTGCAGAATACAAAGAGAGATCCCAACGGCAACGACGGCTCCTCGCTGTCGGAGGGAACTCTCCGTCACCATGCGACAGCTCACGCATCAGCTTAGCGTTTCGACCCGTGGGAAGGGGTTCTACGAGGTCACAAGGCCGATTGAGGAGTGGGTTCGCGCGTCGGAGCTCGGCACAGGGCTGCTGACCGTCTTCATCCGGCACACTTCGGCGTCATTGACCATTCAGGAAAACGCCGATCCGGACGTGGTCCGCGACATGAACGCCTTTCTCGACCGCATCGCGCCGGAGGACAACCGCCTTTACGTCCACACCGCCGAAGGCCCGGACGACATGCCGGCGCACATCCGCTCGGCGTTGACGGCCACCCAGCTTTCCATCCCGTTGATCGGCGGCAGACTGGCTCTGGGGACCTGGCAGGGCGTCTACGTCATCGAGCATCGCCGCAGCCCGCACCTGCGCAAGGTCGCGCTGCAGACGCTCGGCATCAATGGGCGCGACGAGGACCCGCGGGCCGCTGCC
>CAYOPA010000054.1:7835-10891 GCA_964405625.1 uncultured Bryobacterales bacterium | reverse complement strand
ATCTGCTGGGCGAATAGAGCCCGCCCGCACCGTTGTTAAATCCTTGCAAATTCGCCGAGAGTCGCTTACCTGAGGCCGCGCCGTTCGCCTGTAAACCCGGAGGACAGCACATCTCATGACTCGATGCCTGACAATCGCTATCACCGTCGCGGCTCTCGTGGCCGCACCCGTCTTGGCCGCCGACGCCACCGGCAAGTGGGAGGCCAAGATCGCCGGACCGCGCGGCGAAATGGCGTACGTTTTCGACTTAACAGCGGACGGAGAGGCTCTCAGCGGGACGATATCGAACGATTTTCTTGGCGCGTCGCCGATTGTGGACGGGGAAATCAAGGGCGACGCGGTCAGCTTCAAGCAGCGCATGGAGCGCGGCGAGCGCGCGATCACATTCGTCTACGAAGGTAACATTCACGGGGATGAAATGAAGCTGAAACGCACGGTCGAGGGGCTGGAAGGCATGAAGAAGGGCGGCCGCGGTGGCGGCCCGGGCCGGGAGGTCTCATTTACCGCCCGGCGGGTTGAATAGCCCGCCGAATTTTTCGGTACGGATCTTCTTGCCTCGGGCTGGGGCTGGGCCTATAGTGCCAGAAGAAGGCCCCCCATGACACCAAGAATCCTGGTAGTTGAAGACGACGCAGTGATCGCCAAGAACTTGGGAGCGCTGCTCACCGAGTTCGGGTACGAGTTCCTTGGCGCTGTTTCCGAGCCGGCCGCCGCTCTTGAGCGCGCTCGGCTTCTCAATCCGGATCTCGTCCTGATGGACATCTTCTTTGAGGGTGTGCCGCGCGGGCTCGATCTTGCGCAACAGCTCAACGAAGAGACCGGGGCGCGGATCGTTTTTGTGGGCGGCGCCAGCGATCCGTCCATGTTCATGCGCCTGATCCATGCGGCTCCATTCGGCTTCGTCAACAAGCCAATTGATCCGCGCTACCTGCACGCCGTGCTCGACCGGGCGTTCCGAGGCTCTGCGACGCTGACCGCCTCGGCGACTGCGGACTGACGAGGCGCTCTCGGGCAGAAATCTCGCGCGACGGTCGGCCGCGCAGCCGAACAATCGCTCCCTGACGGGCTAGCTCGCCGGCGCGTCGCCGACCTTCTCCACCTCCACCATCCAAGCGCCCTTCACCTGCCCCGCGAACACCAGCCGCACATCGAGCATTCCGATGCCGCGCTCGAACCTCATCCCGTTGAACTCCACCTTCTCCGCGCCGGCCTCAAACTCGCGCTGAGCGGAGGCAAGCCCAAACTTGACCTCGGCGCGTCCTGCGTTCTCGGCCCGCTTGAAGATCACCGTCACGTCATAGACGCCATCCGCGCGGCAGTCCACCGGCCAGACGCCGTAAGCGTCAGGCCCCCAGTCGCCCGTGCCGGCCTTGTCGCGCCAGTCCTGGCGGGTAAGGACCACGGGGTTTTCGTGTTCGGAGCCCAGCCAGATCCGCTGCGGCCCGTATCCACGCGTGGCTGAGACTTCGAGCAACCAAATCTGATAGTCCCGCCGCAGGTTGGTCCGCAGGGTGGCGCCCTCCCGGGCCTCGGCCAGGTCCTGGGTTTCGCTGGGATCGTCCTCGATCTTGTAGTGCTCCCAACGAGCGTCGTCGGGGGCCGGTTGGCTGAAGCTGAGCGGCTGCACGAGCTTGTCGCTCTGGCGGATGACGGCGGCGGCGCGGCCGGATTCCGGCGCGTTTCCGCGGTGCGCCTGGATGTAGATGTTGCGGTCGCTCCACTCCGCGTCGTCGCCGCGTTCGAGCAGCGGCATCAGGCTCAAACCGTCGAAATGCACGGTGGACGGCTTGGCGGTCCCGGTCGCCTCCAGCAGCGTGGGAGCGACGTCGATGTGCGCCGCGATGGCGCTGACCTTCTTGGGCTGGAGCCGGGCCGGCCAGCGCACGAAGAACGGCGCCCGGATGCCGCCTTCGTAAACGCTGGCCTTCTGGTCGCGCAGCCCGGCCGTGAAGCGCTGCGTGGTCGGGCCGTTGTCGGTCATGAAGATGAATATCGTGTTCTCGACCAGTCCCTTCGCATCGAGATGCGCCAGCAATCGGCCCACGTTGTCGTCGATATTCGTGATCATCCCGTAGATGCGAGCGTCCTTGTCGGTGAGGCCCTGCGCGGCGTAGGGCTCGCGGTAGGAGTCCGCGACAAGATACGGCGAGTGCGGGGCGTTGGTCGGCAGGTAAACGAAGAACGGCTGGTCGGCGGACTCGTCGATGAAGCGCATCGCCTCGTTAAAGTACACGTCGGTGCAATAGCCTTGGTACTGCTTCTGCTCGCCGTTATGGAACAGGATCGGGTCAAAGTAGTCCGAACCGGGCGGGTCCGAGGGCTGCCCGATGCCGCCGCCGCGATGCACGATCGCTTCGGCAAAGCCCTGATCCATCGCCCGCATCGGGTAGTTGTCGCCTAGATGCCACTTGCCGAAGATGCCGGTGCGGTAACCGGCGGCGCCGAGCATTTCCGCGATGGTCTCCTCGTCCGCCGCCATCATGGCGCGGCCCAACCAGGTGTCGACCACGCCGGTGCGGTAGTTGTAGCGGCCCGTCATCAAGCTGGCGCGGGTGGGCGCGCAGACGGGGGAAACGTAGAAGCGGGTGAGCTCGACGCTTTCGGCCGCGAGGGCGTCCAGGTGCGGCGTCTTCAGCACATCGTCGCCGCGCATCCCAAGCTGCGCCCAGCCCTGGTCGTCGGTCATCACCAGCACCACGTTGGGCCGCTGGCCCTCGGGAGCCGGCGCCTCGCCGCCGCCGCAGCCCAGCAGCGCCGTCAGGATCAGGCACGGTATGGTCAGTCGCATCGTCGAATAGTGTAACGCGGCGAAACAACTCGCCTGCTGCTACGCTCAATGGAGAACAGATGGCGGAGTTTCTACGGAATTTCTTCCGACAGGCCGGGGAAATGGGGATTTTTGGCGTCCGGGCGCTTCGAGACGCCTTCCGGCCGCCTTTTGAAGTCGCCGAGATCATTGCGCAGATCAGCTCTCTGGGCTTGCGCTCGGCCCCTTTGATCGGGCTGTCCGGGCTCGCTGTCGGCGTGGTGATGTCGATGCACACCCGCGCCTCGCT
>CAYOPA010000054.1:0-7825 GCA_964405625.1 uncultured Bryobacterales bacterium | reverse complement strand
GGAGCGCTTCGGCGCCGAGGCGCTCATCCCGCAGGCGCTGGCCATCGCCATGATCAAGGAGACCGGCCCGCTGGTGACCGCGCTGCTGCTCTCCGGCCGTGTCGGCGCCGGGATCGGAGCCGAGCTCGGCGGCATGAAGGTGACCGAGCAGATCGACGCGCTGGAGTCGCTGGCCGTCGATTCGATGAAGTACCTCGCGTCCACCCGCGTGATCGCGTGCATGATTTCGCAACCTCTGCTGACAACTTTGTTCAACTTTGCGGCGATCAGCGGCGGATTCGTGGCTGAAACGTTCCTGAGCAACATTTCTTTCGAGCTCTACTTCCAACGGGCCTTTTCCAGCATTACTTTCATTGACTACATCCCCTCGACGTTGAAAACGGTTGTCTTCGGGTTCTTGATCGCATCAATCTCGGGGTACCTGGGCTACAACGCGCGCGGCGGCGCGGCGGGCGTGGGCCGGGCCTCGACGCAGAGCGTGGTGACGTCTTCGATCGTGCTCATCATCGTCAACGTGGTGCTGGTTCGGGTCATCTTCTTCCTGTTCCCGGAGGCGCAATGAGCGATCCGGCGGTCCGGTTTGAAGGCGTCACCAAGTCGTTCGGCTCCAACACGGTTCTCAAGGACCTGTCGTTCGACATCGAGCGCGGGTCGGCGGTCGCTATTTTGGGCCGAAGCGGTACGGGCAAGAGCGTCACGCTGAAGCTGATGATCGGCCTGCTGGAACCCGATCACGGCGGCGTCTTCGTGCTGGGCCGGGAAGTGCCGTCGCTGAGGCCCGGCGAGCTCAGCGAGCTACGGCGCGAAATGGGATTTCTGTTCCAGAACTCAGCGCTGTTTGACTCGATCTCCGTGGGTGAGAACATCGCCTTCCCGTTGCGGCGGCGCGGCGGTACAGGTGAGAAAGCCGTCCGAGAGCGCGTCGACGAGCTACTGGCGCAAGTGCGGCTGGAGGGCGAGTACGACAAGATGCCCGCGGCTTTGTCGGGGGGCATGAAGAAGCGCGCCGCGCTGGCTCGGGCGATGGCGCTGAAGCCTTCGGTGCTGCTGGTGGACGAGCCCAGCGCGGGGTTGGATCCGATCACCTCGGAGGAGATCGACAACCTGCTCATCTCGCTGGGCGAGAACAACGACACCACGCTGGTGGTGGTCACACACAACATCCCCAGCGCCAAACGCGTCTGCGATGAAATGGTCATGCTGGACGAGGGCCGGATTCGGGCGCGCGGCGATCTGGCGGCTCTCGAAGCGAGCGAGGACGAGATCGTCCAAAAATTTCTCGGCTCGCAGGGTGGAGGGTAGAGCGAATGGGAAAAACCGACAAAATCGGCGTGGGCGTATTCTTGGTGGGAGGCTTTTTGCTCTTTGCCATCGGGCTTTTCTTGATCGGCAACCGCCAGCAACTTTTTACCGAAAGCATTGAAACGTACGCTGAGTTTTCCAATCTGGCAGGCCTGCAGAACGGCGCCACGGTGCGCGTCTCGGGCGCGGATGCCGGACGGGTGTTGAGGATCGATCCCCCCGCCGCGCCGGGTGCGAAGTTCCGTGTGCATTTCCGGGTGGTGGAGCAGCTCTTGCCGATCATCCGCCAGGACTCGGTCGCCTCCATTCAGACCGACGGCATTGTGGGCAACATGTACCTCGAAGTAGGCGCGGGAACCAGCGCGTCAGCGCAGATCACCCGGGGCGTCGGCGTGAGTAGTGTGGAGCCATTCCAGATCGCGGACTTCCTCGACCAGGCCAAGGATATTGTCGAAGGGGCGGAGGAGCTATTGGACCAGCTCAAGGTCGATTTGCGGACCGTGACAGGAAACGTCAATGACATCGCCAACCAGGCCGAGGGGCTGGTGGCCGATGCGAGGCCCAACGTCCAGGCGCTTGTACTGTCCGCAAAGACCATCGCCGCCGACGCCGAATCGCTGGTGAGCGGCATCCAGGCCGGTGAAGGCACCGTCGGCAAGCTCTTCAAGGAAGACGACCTCTACACGGAGCTCGGCAAAACCGCCGACAACCTGCAACGCATCTCCGCCGACCTGGCCGACATGAGCGAAACGGCCGGAGAAATGATGGCGACGGCCAAGGAGAAGGACCTGATCGGCGATCTCAGCAAGACCGTCGAGAACGTTCGCGACATGACCGCCAAGGCCAAGGAGATGATGGCCTCGCTCAACGAGGAGGGCGACGACGGCGAGCCGACCCTGACCGACGACGTGCGTCAGACCATGGCCTCGGCCAACGACGCCATGTCGGGCTTTGCCGAGAACGCCGAGGCGCTGAAGCGGAACTTCCTGCTGCGCGGGTTTTTCAAGAAGCGAGGCTTTTACAACCTGAGCGAGATCTCGGTCGCCGAGTACAAGGCCGGCGAGAAAGCGCCTGGCAACCCGCTGGACCGCGTCTGGCTGCACACGAACGATCTGTTCGAGCCTGGAAAGGAACTGATCAAGCTGACAGATGACGGCAAACAGGCCATCGACAAGGCCTTCGCCGGGTTCATTGAGCACGCCAAGACCGACCCGATCCTGGTGGAAGGCTACGCGGGCCTGGACAACGCCGCTGACGCCTATGTCCTATCCCAGCGCCGCGCTATGGCCGTGCGCTCCTACCTGCTCGAAAAGTTTGGTTTGCGCCCCAGCTACATCGGAATCATGGAGATGGGGCGGGTGGAATCGACGGCTGACAGCGGCAGACCGTGGGACGGCGTGGCGCTGGTTCGCTTCCTCGACAAGAAGAAGATGAAGCAGCTTGAGAAATCTCAGCGGTAGGAGCCTGCGACGACCCGCCAGGTAAACCTGGGCGGCTCCAGAAGGCTTCCGACCGCCCCCTACTCATCCGCGTCCAGCCTCGGGCTGGGCAGCCCGATGTGAATATGCGGCCCCGTCGCCTGCCCCGGCACGGCGCTGCGAAAGGCGATGAACGGGATGCCCCAACTTTGCAGCAGCGCGGTCAGGAAATTGCCATCGGGGTCGTCCGGATGCACGGCCACGTCGACCCGTCCGGTGTGGTTCAAGCCCATCGAGCGGTGCAGCTCGGTGTCGCCGTTGGCGCTGATGGGCATGGCACGGCCCCAATATTCGAAAAAGATGCCGTCGACGGCCAGCAGATCATCGTCGCTGAAGCCGCCCTCACCGACGTATGCGAAGGCTAGGTCTTCTTCCTCGAGCTCCTCAAAGCGTTCCTCCGCGCTGGCGATATCGGCGAGCTGCCGCACCAGCTTGCCGCGTTGCTGGGCCAGGTCGAGCTGCTTCTCAGCCGATTCCAGCGCATCGCGAAACGGTTCAACCTCGAGAGGCGGCAGCGCCCCGACATCGACGCGAGCGCGGGCCTGCTCCAGCTCTTCTCGCGCCAAATCGCGCAGGCGGACCGCTGTTTCCAACATCGCCCCGAGGTCATTCACTCCGACGTCGCGACGCACGAAGCCGCGCATGCGCTCCCGCAGTTGCGCCTTCTCGTTGGCGCGCTCGGCTTGCTCCAGCGCGGTCCGCGGCAAGGCGCCGGCCGCGACGAGCCGGCGAGTGCGCTCGAGCTCGCCGGCGGCCTTAATCGTGTCTTGCGCCGACGCGGCGACCACGCACAGCGCGACAGCCATGGAGAGGAAGAAAACAGACTTCACAATGATGTTGCTGCGTTCAGTGTAAAATAAGGGCTCGACCATTCATGGAAATTTGGCAATATGCCGTCGAGGCGGCGCAGTCCCGCAAGGCTGAAGATATCGTCGTGCTGCACATCGGAGAGGTTAGCTCCTTCACCGAATATTTTGTGGTTTGCAGCGGCACCAACACGCGTCAGACGCAGGCCATCGCCGAGGGAATCGAAGATCGGCTGCGCGAAGAGGGCTGGCGGCCGATGGGAGTCGAAGGCAAGCAAGTTGGCGAGTGGATCCTGATGGATTACGGCGACTTGGTGGTCCACATCTTCTCGCCGCAGAAGCGGACGTTCTTCGACCTCGAACGCCTGTGGCGCAACGCGCCCCAGATTCCGATTCCCGCAGCGGCTTAGGGTAGTACCTTCGGACGCAGCGGCCGGGTGCGAGCTACAGCCCCGGGCTTCAGCCCGGCGTGACGGACGTTGGGTTGCGCCTCCCGTTTCCCCCGGGCTGAAGCCCGGGGCTTTACGCTGAGTTGCCGGACGACCCTAGCGCCGCCCGGCGTCGGGCCGGAATACCGCGATGTGCTGGGTCGGCAGAAAATCCATCAGCTCGTCGAATTGAAAGCCAATAGGCTCGAGCTCGGCCCTGAGCTCGCCCACCGTCATCTTGTGGAGCGGGTCGATCGGGATGCTCGGATCCTCCTTGCGATACTCGATCACCACCAGCCGCCCGTCCGGCTTGAGCGCGCGGCGGACGGCGTCCATCGTCAGCTCGGGTTGTTGAATCTCGTGGTAAACGTCCACTAGGAGCACCAAGTCCGCTGAGCCGGGCGGCAGCTTGGGGTCGGCCTCCGTGCCCAGCACGGTCTCCACGTTGGTGACGCCGCGTTCGGCGAGGTTCTGCTTGAGCCGCTCAATCATCCCGGGCTGGATATCGACGGCGATCACGCGGCCCTCGAGCCCGACGGCCTCGGCCAACCGCCAAGTAAAGTACCCGACGCCGGCGCCCAGATCGACGACGGTTCCGCCTCTGGGAATGTTGAGGGCCGCCACAACGCGGTCCGGCTGCTCCTCTTCGTCGCGGCCGGGCCGGGTGAGCCAATCGGCGTGCGCCACGCTCATGACGGGCGCGATCTGCCGCCGTTTGACGAGCTTGCCGATCCGCAGCGGATAGCGTCCTTGCTCGTCGACAGGCCCGATCCGCTGCGACTCGCCCTGCACGGCCGGCGCACACCCCCAACATCCCGCGAGTGCGAGGGTCAGGAGCGCGGCGCCGGCCGGCAGTCGCTTCATACCGCCGCGACGACGGGCTTGATGTTGGTCTTCTCCAGCAGCTCGTCAAGATCGGCGCGGTCTTCGGGGCTCATCTCGATCAGCGGCGAGCGGACGCGTCCGCCGGGCAGCCCGCACAGCTCCATGGCCGCCTTGATCATCGAGCACTTGTAGCCGTTGCGGCGGTTACGGATGGCGTACAGCGGCACGATCACGTCGTTGAGCAGCCGGTTGATGGCCGGGAAGTCGCCGACCTGGGCCAGCCGCAGGATCTCAAGGGTGAGCTTCGGCATGAAGCAGGCCAGGCCGGACGTGAACGTCTGGATGCCCATGTTCCAATAAGCCGGCACGAAGGGCTCGGCCATGCCGTTGATCCAGGTGAAGCGGTCGCCGAACGTGCTGCGCACGTTCATGAAGTGCGACAGGCTGCCGTTCTCGTCCTTGACCATGCAGATGTTTTCCACATCCGTGACCATGTCGAGCAGCTCCAGCTCGAGCACGCCGCTCCACTTGGTCTGGTAAAGGAAGACCGGGATCTCGGCCTCGCCGGCGACGCGTCGGTAGTAGTCGGCCAAGCCGGGCAGGTTGCGGTCGTTAGTGTAGGGCGCGACCAGCAGGATGGCTTCCGCGCCGGCTTTGCGGGCGGTGCGCGCCATGTGCTGGGCGTTCTTCAGCGTCTGACCGCAGCCGAGGATCAGCCCCTTCGAGCCGGCGACCATCTCGCCGGCGATGGCGGCGATACGCTCGTACTCGGGCAGGGTCACCGCGGGCAATTCGCCGTTGGAGCCGCAAAAGGCCAGCGCGGCCAGCTCGCTGTTGAGCATGAACTCCACGTTGGTCCGAAACGCGGCCTCATCGAGCTCATCGGAGGCGTTGAAAGGGGTGACGGGGAAGCCGATCACGCCGGGAAAACGAGCAAGCAAACGATTCTCCATAACGGCTTTCAGAATACCACTCCTATCGGCGCAGCTTCGTCATCGGACGCTTCGCGTCCGGCTGCGGGCTCATCCAGACTTCAAACTGGTTATCGCGGACCTTTGGATCGTTCTCGTAACGACGTAAGTACACCGTCGTTGCGTCGCGCAAGCCGCCCTGGACGAGCAGCCGCGTCAGCCGTTCCGCCGCGGCTGCGTCGGCTTGCTTGGAGTAGCGAGTCTGCGTATTCGACAGGCTCGCGGCGGCCTCTACAAACTCAATTCCCAGCACGACAAAGCCTTCGCCCTCCAGTAGCCTGACCAGACCTCGGGCGACGTCTCGATCTTCCGGGCGGGCGATATGGACGTAGACGCGCGGCGCCATCGCGACCGAAGGGCTTGACGACCGTTGCGCCTTCTGCACGTAGGCCATCTCGACGGTCTGCTTGTCGATCGTCCCCACCAGCTCGCGAAGCGACTCCAGCCGCTGTTCGGTCTCGCGCAGCTCGGCCAGCTTTTGCTCACGCTCCTCGGCCAGCGCCTGCAGAGACGTCTGTTCCACGTCAACTTTCTGTTGCAGACTCTGCAACCGCAATCCGCCGCTGATCAGCAGGATCGCGAGCACCACGGCCGCCGCCGTCAGGGCGCCCCAGCCCAGCCAACGGGCCAGCCGCTCCTTTCGCTCGGACTGTTGCTCAAGCTCGTCCAGCAGTGCGATCCTCTCGTGCTCATCCATGGCCGTCTCCTCGAAGAAATCCGTCTAGGCCGCCGACAGCGCGCGCGTCTCGACATAGCGCCAGAAGGCCTCCCAGATCTGGCGGCAGGAATCGCTCTCGGTCCCCATGCAGACGCTGAGGCTATCGCGCATCACTTCCAGTTTTTGCAACTGGGTCCGGACCTTGGCGTAGGTGTGCCAGGTCGCGCCCCAACCGGCCAGCCCGGTCGCCAGGGGCGCGGTCCACAGAATACCTTGCCAGCCCTTGGCCAGCTCGGGATCGCCCAGCAACAGCGCCGCCGCCATCGCCGCGCCCAAGGCGGGCGACGCCCAACGGATGCGGCGGATATCGTGCAGCGCCTTGCGCTCGCGCTCGATACCTTTCTCCAAGTACTCCTCGGCGCGCAGATGGTCGGCCGGTTGCGCCGGAGCCGTGTAGTGCAACCCCAGCGCCTGCGCTGTGCGCTGCAACACCTGCTGGCGGTCGTCCGAATACGGGATGGATTGAAAACCTTGCAGAAACTCGAGCTCGGGACGCGGCCCAACCGAGCCCACGATCAGCGGCATGACCGCGAGGTCCGGATCGGCTTCCGCCCGCGTGCGGGCCATCTCAATCTCGCGCAGCACCCACGGCGCTTCCATCGACGCCGCCGAGACGATCACCAGAAAGTGCGAGCAATCGTTGAGGATGGCCGTCACCAACGGCTCCTTCCAACGCCGGCCGACGGGGATGCTGTCGGGCGCGATCCAAGCCTTGGCGCCGAGCTTGACGAGCTCCCCGGCGAGGTAGTGCGCCAGCGAGGTGTCCCGTCGGTCGCGGGTGGTGTGCGACAGAAAAACGCTGGGCTGGCTCCCCACTTTTGTGGACCTCGCAAGAAGAATACACCAGCCTCGGCGAAAAATCCGCCTCCGATTTCTGTTTTCAAGATCCTTATCGGGCGGCCGATGAGAGCAGCGTGCCGGGAATGGACTCCCAGCCGCTTCATCTGATCTCGAACCAAGGAAGGACCCCATGTCTGGATTTTCAATTGTCACCAACGTCAACTCGTTGCTCGCCCAGGAGAACCTCGGCCGAACCAATCAGCTACAGACCCGGACCATTCAACGCCTGACCTCCGGACTGCGCATCAACTCCTCGGCCGACGACGCGGCCGGGCTCGCGGTGGCCAACCGCTTCCGCTCCGATGTCGCCGTGCTGCAACAGGGCATCCGCAACGGCGCCGACGGCCTGTCGACCTTGCAGACCATCGACGGCGGCTTGAACAACATTTCTCTGTTGATCGACCGCGCCCGCACCCTGGCCACGCAGTCGGCTTCCGGCACCTTCACCGGCGACCGG
>CAYOPA010000053.1:0-18093 GCA_964405625.1 uncultured Bryobacterales bacterium | reverse complement strand
TGAACGCGAAAAACGGCGAGATCGTCTGGAAGAAGCCCCGCCACGTGATCAACGGCTACTCCAGCCCCATCGTTCACCGGCCCGCCCAAGGCCCCGCGCAGATCCTGGCGCCCGGCTCCTATGAGCTCAGCGCGTATTCCGTCGTGGACGGCGAGCGGCTCTGGTTCGCCGGAGGCCTGACCTGCCAGCCGAAATCGGCGGCGACCATCGCCGGCGACACGCTCTACTTCAGCGGCTGGACCTCCGGCAACGACGACGGGCAGCAGGTTGAGCTTCCGCCCTTCCAGGAAGTTGTCGCCGCGGCCGATGCGAACGGCGACGGCAAGCTCTCGCAGGACGAGCTCCCTAAGCCATGGCAACCCACCGGGAGCTGGCGTGCAGTCGACCTCGACCGGGACGGATTTCTGAACGAGCGCGAATGGACGTTCTTCCGCACGCGACGCGCCTCGCGAAACGGCGTCATAGCGATCAAGCTGGGCGGCAGCGGCGACGTAACGGAGACGCATACGCTGTGGCGGTATTCGAAGTCCTTACCCGACGTGCCGACGCCGTTGGTTTACGACGACGTCGTCTACCTCGTCAAGAACGGCGGCATCGCGACCACCCTCGACGCCCGCTCGGGTAAAGTCCTCAAGCAGGGGCGCCTGACCGGCGTCATCGAGGACTTTTACGCCTCGCCGGTCGGCGTCGACGGCAAGGTCTATTTCGCCAGCGAGCGCGGCAAGGTGGTAGTGCTGCGCGCCGCCGGGGCGTGGGAGATTATGGCTGTCAACGACTTCGGGTCGGACATTTACGCCACGCCGGCCGTCAGCGACGGCAAGCTGTACGTCCGTACGATGGACGCGCTCTACGCCATAGGGTCGTCGGAGTAGAGCCGCTCGGGCTCGCCAACAGCCCGCTCATCGTGTTCCTCAGCCCGGCGGCGGCAAATCACTGAGCCGAAGCCGACGGGGCCGATACCGTAAGCCTGTCGGCCGTCGGTATGTCCAGCAAATCTCACAGGGGCGGGCGCCCCTCCCAGCACAGCGTCGTGATCGTCGGAGCCGGGGCCGCCGGGCTCGGCATGGGCGTCACGCTGCGGCATCTGGGTATCGATGACTTCGTTATCCTGGACCGCGAGGCCGTGGGCGCCTCCTTCCTGCGCTGGTCGCGGCAGACGCGTTTCATCACTCCTTCGTTCAACAGCAACCAGTTCGGAACGCTTGACCTCAACGCCGTCTGCCTGCACACTTCTCCGGCTTACTCGATCGGAGTGGAGCACCCCTCCGGAACGGAATACGCCGGCTATCTGCGCGGCGTCGCCAAGCATTTCGAGCTGCCCGTCGAGACCGGCGTGGACGTGCGCGAGGTGTCGCGGCGGGCGCTGCGCCAGGGCTTCCGCGTGGTCACCTCGAAGCGCGACTACTTTGCCCGCTTTGTGGTCTGGGCGGCGGGCGAGATGCAGTACCCGCGCACGAACGGATTTTCCGGCGCCGAGCACTGCGTACACAGTTCCAAGGTGACCTCATGGGCGGATCTGAAAGGAGGCGCGAGAATCATCATCGGCGGCTCAGAGAGCGGCGCCGACGCCGCCGTCGCGCTGGCCGCGGCGGGCAAAAAGGCATGGCTGCTCGACGCCGAGACGCCCTGGGAACGCCGCGGGCCCGATCCCAGTCAGCTCTTGTCGCCCTTTACGAAGGCGCGCCTGGAGACGGCTGTTGACTCCGGACGGGTAACGCTACGCGGCGGCGATCCGGTCATCGGCGTGCGGCGCAACGGCGCGGGCTGGCAGGTGGCGGCGGCGTCGGGCCAAATCCTCGACACGGTCGAGAAGCCGATTCTGGCCTCGGGCTTCACCGGTTCCGCCGAGCTGATCCGCACGCTGTTCGAATGGCGAGACGACGGCTTTCCGCTGCTCAACGAGAACGACGAGTCGACGCTGGCCAAGGGGCTGTTCCTGGTCGGGCCGCAGGTGCGGCAGAAGGACATTATCTTCTGTTTTATCTATAAGTTCCGGCAGCGCTTCGCCGTGGTCGCCAACCAGATCGCCCGCCGCCTGAAGGTTAGCGTCAAGCCGCTGGAGGCGTATCGCCGCTACGGCATGTACCTCGACGACCTCTCCTGCTGCGGCGATGACTGCGCCTGCTAATTCGAGATCATCCTCCATGTCACTCGTCAGCCTGCGCACAGCCATCTTGATCGGACGTGAAAACGTCGGCAAGACGCAGTTGGCGGCGTCGCTGGCGGGCGTGTCGGGCGAGGCTTCGAATTTTCGCGGCGCCACGGTCGCCTGTGAGAGTTACCGCTGCGAAGGTTGGGAGCTGGTGGACACCCCCGGCCTGCTGCGCCGCTCCGACGCCGAGACCACGGAGCTTGCGCTGGCGCGGCTGGCCGGCGACGAGCCGGTGTTGTTGGTCGCCCAGGCGACCAGCCTGGACGCTGACCTGGCCGAGCTGCTGCCACTGACGGCGGGCCGCGCGGGAGCGCTGGCCGTTACCTTTCGCGATCGCCTTGTTCTGCCCGGGCTCCAGCCGCGACTGGAGCGGCTGTCGCGGCGCACGGGCTTGCCTGTCGTCGCCGTCGACGCTCGCCGGGTGACGGCGGCCGAGCGCGCGCTGTTGTTGGCGGCTCTGGAGTTTCCCGGCGTGATCCCGGACCGCCTGGAGACGGGGTTCGCGGACTACGAGGTGCAGCCCAAGCGGCTTTTCTTTGAGCGTCCCGCCGCCGGCCCGGCTCCGGCTCTGCTGCTGTTGCTGGCGCCCGTCTGGGCGGCGGTGGAGCTCGCCACCCGAATCGCCGATCGGCTCGATCCTTTGGTCAGCGCTTTGTCGGAGCCCCTGGCGGAGCGGTTGGCGCGCCTGCCGCAGCCGTTGGCCGAGATTGCAGCGGGCGACTACCGCTGCTGCTGGTGTGGGCGGCGCCGGTGGTGGCGCTGCACGCGCTGTTGATGGGCGGCTACAAGGCAAGCGGGCTGCTGGACCGGCTGACGGCGGCGATGACGCCGTGGCTGCGGCCGTTTGGGCTGACCGGCCGCGAGCTGGCGCGGGTGGTGATGGGGCTGGGCTGCAACGTGCCGGCGGTGATCAGTACGCGCTCGTCGTCGGCCTGCTCGCGGGGAACTTGCGTGTCGGCTATCGCTTTCGGCTCGGCGTGCTCTTATCAGCTCGGCGCCACGCTGGCGGTCTTCGCGGCGGCGGGCCGTCCGGGACTGATTCTGCCGTACCTGCTCTATCTGGGTGCAACTACGCTGCTCTACGCCCGGCTGATAGCCCCGCCGGCCGCTCGGTCGCCGTTCAATACTCTGCTGGGCGAGGGACGCGTGTTTCTGTCAGCGCCCCGTCCCGGCGCCGTCTGGCGCGAAGCCCGCGGCGTGCTGCGTGAGTTTTTTCAGCGGGCGCTGCCAATCTTCTTTCTGATTACGGCGGCGGCCTCGCTGCTCTCCTGGTGCGGTGCATTGGCTGCGTTGTCGGGCGTGATCGAACCCGCCATGGCGGGCTTCGCCTTACCAGCCGCCGCAGCGCCGGCGGTCGTGCTGGCCAGCATCCGCAAGGACGGCATCCTGCTGCTCGCCGAGCCCGGCCTGGCCGCGAGCCTATCAGCGGTCCAGTTGCTCACGGCCGTCTACTTGGCGGGCGTGCTGCTGCCCTGTCTGGTCACCTGGTTGACTATCGCGCGCGAGCAGGGCCGCGCCTTTGCGCTGCGTCTGGCAATGCGGCAAGCCGCCGCCGCAATGGGCTTCAGCCTGCTGCTGGCCTGGGGAGGAAGTTGGCTGTGAAGGGAATGTCCGCCGCGACCCGCCGTCTGGGGCAACGCCTGCTACACCAGCAGTGCTGGAACTGGGGCCGCGACATTCTGCGCCCGGAAGGGAACCTGCTGCTGGAGGCGGGCTTTTGCCGCCAACGGGCTCCAGAGGGCGAGCTTGGCTCCAGCCGCTATGAGCTTGAGCTCGCCGACGGCGCCGTGCTGCTGCTGTGGGGTTTTGGGCTCTATTTCGGCGAGCCGGAGCGCGGCGGCGTCTACCTCAACCGCTACCAGTTTCAGCCGGAGTGGATGCCGCTGGAGTTGGTCCGCCCGCTGATTTGGCGCCCGGACATGATTCCCCAGGGCCAAAAACCCCCCTCAGCGGAGCTGCCTTTCGATCTGACGGCCCGCGTGGCCATCCAAATCGCCGACTATGAGGATTGGATCCTGTCGCGCCGCGGGCTGGACTACCGTCGCAACGTCCTGCGCGAATGGAAGCAGGCCGCCAAGGGTCTGCCGCCGCAAACGCTGCCCCAAAGTTGGCGCGACATCGCCGCCGACCTCGCGGCCCTGGCGCAAACCCCGACCATCAAGACCATAACCATGAAGGCAATCGCATGAACGACACCCGTCTTCCCGTCACCGTTTTGTCCGGCTTCTTGGGGGCCGGCAAGACGACCGTGCTCAACCACGCCCTGCACAATCGCGAGGGCCGCCGCGTGGCCGTCATCGTCAACGACATGAGCGAGGTCAACATCGACGCGCAGCTCGTGCGAAACGGCGGCGCGGACCTCAGCCGCGTGGACGAGCGCCTGGTCGAGATGTCCAACGGCTGCATCTGCTGCACCCTGCGCGAGGACCTGCTCGAAGAGGTCGCCCGGCTGGCCCGCGAAGGTCGTTTTGATTATCTGCTCATCGAGTCCACGGGCATCTCCGAACCGATGCCCGTGGGGGCCACCTTTGCGCTGTCGGACGAGCTGGGAGCGAGCCTCGCCTCGTTGGCCCGCTTGGACGCCATGGTGACCGTGGTGGACGGCCCGCGCCTGCTCGCCGACATCGCCTCGGGCGAGGACCTACTCGACCGCAGCCTCGGCGTGGACGAAGACGACGACCGCTCCATCGCCGACCTGCTCATCGACCAGATCGAGTTCGCCAACGTCCTGGTTCTGAACAAGACCGACCGGATGGACCGCCACGAGATCGAGCGGCTGACAGCAATTCTGCGCAAGCTCAACCCGGAAGCGCAGGTCATCCCAACCAGCTTCGGTCGCGTCCCGCTGAGCTCTGTTTTCGACACAGGCCTGTTTGATCTGGAGCGCGCCGAGCAGGCCCCGGGCTGGATCCAGGAGCTCAACGGCGGCCATACCCCCGAGACCGAGGAGTACGGTATCTCCAGCTTCGTCTATCGCCGCCGTCGGCCCTTCCACCCGGAGCGCCTAGCCGAGCTCTTCGGCGAATCCTTCGACGGCGTGCTGCGGGCCAAGGGCGTGATCTGGCTGGCGACGCGCAATGACGTCGCCGGTACGCTCTCCATCGCGGGCGATTCGTTGATCTTGGAACCCGCCGGCGCTTGGTTCGCCACAATGGACCCCGCTGAGCTGGCCGACGACCCGGAAACGTTCGAGTGGGCCGCACGCGCCTGGGACCCCGAGCATGGCGACCGCCGCCAGGAGCTCGTCTTCATCGGCGTCGAGATGGACCGTGACGCAATCGAAGCGGCCCTGGACGCCCGCCTGCTCAGCGACGCCGAGATGGCCCGGCCGGAGATCTGGCCCACGCTGGAGGATCCGCTGCCGGAGTGGATTCTGGATGAGGAGATGGTGAGCAGTGGGCCGTGAGCCGGTGGCGCTTGAGTTGAAAAGCGGACGGCGCGGGCTTCTTTCGATGCCCGCGCCGTCTTTCTTGGTTCCGTGTCGCGCTGCTTACGCCGGCGACGGCTGCTCGCCTTCCAGCCCAGGAGGCCGGGTCGGCGAAGGCGGCGGTTTTTGCACAATCCGGCGTCCGTCGCCCTCTTCCTCTTCCTCGTCGCCGGAGCCGCCGTCGCTCGTCATCAACGGCCCCAGCGTCTCGCCGTCGATCAGCGCCCGCACCTGCGTGCCGTCAATGACTTCTCGCTCCAGCAGAGCTTCGGCGATGCGGATCAGCGCGTCGCGATTGTTTTCGATGATGTCCCGCGCCCGGTTGTAGCCCTCCATCGCCAGGCTCTGCACCTCGGCGTCGATGCGGATCGCCGTCGCCTCGGAGTAGTCGCGATGCTGGTTGATCTCGCGGCCTAGGAAGATCTGCTCTTCCTTCTTGCCAAAGGTCAACGGACCCATCGTGCTCATGCCGAACTCGCAGACCATCTTGCGGGCCAGATCGGTGGAGCGCTCGATGTCGTTGCCGGCGCCGGTCGTCATATGCTCCAGGAACAGCTCTTCGGCGATGCGGCCGCCCATCAGGATGGCGAGCTGCGCTTTGAGGTAGTCCCTGGTATAGGTGTGCTTGTCGTCCACCGGCAACTGCATCGTCACGCCCAGCGCTTGGCCGCGCGGAATGATCGTCACCTTGTGGACCGGGTCGGCGTTGCCGATCAGCGCCGCCACAATCGCGTGGCCGGCCTCGTGGTACGCCGTATTCTTCTTCTCTTCCTCGGTCAGGATCAGCGAACGCCGCTCGGCGCCCATCATCACCTTGTCCTTGGCCAGCTCAAAGTCGTACATCGTGACGACCTTGCGATTCTGCCGCGCCGCGAACAGCGCCGCCTCGTTGGCCAGGTTAGACAAATCCGCGCCCGAAAAACCGGGTGTGCCGCGAGCCAGCACCAGCAGGTCCACATCCTTGGCCAGCGGAATTTTACGAGTGTGAACGCGCAGGATGCCCTCACGCCCCTTGACGTCCGGCCGATTGACCACCACGCGCCGGTCGAAACGCCCGGGCCGCAGCAATGCCGGATCGAGCACGTCCGGACGGTTGGTCGCCGCCATCAAGATGACGCCTTCGTTGGACTCGAAGCCGTCCATCTCCACCAGCAACTGGTTCAACGTCTGCTCGCGCTCGTCGTGACCGCCCCCCAGTCCGGCGCCGCGATGGCGGCCCACAGCGTCAATCTCGTCAATAAAGATGATGCACGGGGCGCTCTTCTTGCCCTGCTCAAAAAGATCGCGCACGCGGCTGGCGCCGACGCCCACGAACATCTCAACGAAATCCGAGCCCGAGATCGAAAAGAACGGAACGTTCGCCTCTCCGGCGACGGCCCGCGCCAGCAGCGTCTTGCCCGTGCCGGGAGGGCCGACCAGCAGCACGCCTTTCGGAATGCGACCGCCGAGTTTCTGGAATTTTTGGGGCTCCCGCAGGAACTCGATCACCTCGTGGAGCTCTTCCTTGGCTTCGTCCACGCCGGAGACATCCTTGAATGTCACCTTCTTTTGTTGGGACGTCAGCAGCCGGGCGCGGCTCTTGCCAAAGCTCAGCGCCTTATTGCCGCCGGCCTGCATCTGCCGCATCATGAAGATCCAGAAAACCACCAAAAGCAGGAACGGTGAAGCGTTCAACAACAATGAAGCCCAGGCCGGCGTTGACGAATCCTGGAAGGAAGTTACAACTTTCTGTTCTTCGAGCAGCTCGAGGATCTTCTCGTAGCCGCGCGGAATCGTGACTTTGAAACTTGTATTGTCCGAGAGCTTGCCTTCGACCTCGGCGCCGTTTGTGACTGTGACGCTCGACACCCGGCCTTCGAGGACCTGTTGGCGGAACTCGGAGTAGTTGAACTGTTTTTCTCCGGGCCCCTTGCCGGTGCGCACCACCTGCCAAAGCAGGATGGCCGTGCACAGCATGACGACCCAGAAGACCGCTGTTTTGACAGTCGAATTCACGTTTTGCTTCCTCTGGGCGCCCGGCTCGATTCAGCCCGCGGCCCTCTCCGTACTAGACGGCTCGACGCCATGGTTCGATACCTCGAATTTCTCGACCCTCTTGATCGGTCTCGCAAACCACGAGGACCTGTTTCGTATCGGGGCGAACCCGCCTTGGGGCGGAGACGCCAAAACCTCGCGTCCAAACCACTTCATCGCCGGTTGCCAGCACGGGCCAGCGCGGACGGTCCCAAACCTCAATGCGCGCCTGTTGCAACAGCTTCTTCAACTTCGTACCGCGCCCGCGCTCATCGGCCGCCCAGCGATCGCCCGGTCTCCAGGAGCGTAAGAGCAAAGGCTGGGCTAAACCGTTACAATCCAGACCGCTCCAGGTTTGCTCAGTATAGCGCCCGCCCGCAATGTGTTGCGAGGCGATTGCAAAGCGCAACCGGGATCGGCCGTCCGGCGCCTCCAGCTCGATCGGAGGTCTGATCTCGACTCCCTCCTCGGCGGGGTCTGGGACAGAAGCTCCACGGGCCAGCAACACCGCACCGAGCGACCGTCGCGCCGTCAACCCTGGGATCTCGACGCGTCCGCTCCCCAATCCGGGCCGAAAGAGCTCCCGCAAGCGCTCGATATGCTCCCAGGCTGGCTGCCCGCCGCCCGCATCCGCGGCCGCACGCCGCAGCAGCCGCCGCTGCAAGGCCGGGTGCTCGGCCGAGAAAGCGGCGACCGCGATGCGCACCCCGTCCGTCCGCAGCTCACAGATTCGGCTGGCGGCTTCGGCCGTCACGTCGTCCCAGTAGCGCTCTTCGTCCAGCCCCTGAGCGGCGGTCCGGGCCAGGGCTTCCCGCCAGCGCGGGTTGAGCGCGTCGAGCGTCGGCGCTACATCGAGCCGAATCCTGTTGCGAGCAAAGCGGCGGTCTTGATTGCTCAGGTCCTCGCGCCAGCCGGCTCCCCGCGAGCGCAGCCAAGCGCGGATCTCCTCGCCGCTCACGCCCAGCAACGGCCGCAGCAGCCCGGGCTCGCGGCGCGGTTGGATGCCTTGCAGTCCCCGCACTCCGCTGCCGCGTAGCAGCCGGAATAATACGGTCTCCGCCTGGTCGCTCAAAGTGTGCCCGGTCGCGATGACATCGCACGCCCCCGCCGCGATCAGCTCGCCAAAGTAGGCATGGCGGGCCCGCCGGCCGGCGTCTTCCAAGTTTCCTCCCAGCGCCCGCACGTCGAGCGAGCGGACATGGACTGGCAGGCTCAGCGATGCTGCCAGCTCACGCACAAAGGTCTCATCGGCAGCGGAGCCGTCTGCGCGCAGCTCATGATTCAGGTGGACGGCGCTGAGCTCAAACCCGAGCTCGCCGCGCAGCTCGGCCAGCGCCAGCATCAACGCGGTCGAATCGGCCCCGCCGGAACAGGCCGCGCCGATCGAGCAGCCCCGCGGATGGGGGTGCAGCGCCGACAGCGCCGCTCGGATGCGCTCAATCACCACGTCTACTAATTTACAAGGCCACCCTCACCCCGTCGTCAACGGCGCCGCCGGGGCGACCGGCGGCCGATCCGCCAAGTCCAGAGCCTCGGCCGGCTCGCGCGCCACGGCGTAAAGCGAGCAGATGGGTATTTTCGAATTTTTCCGGCGTCGGCTTGCATATCGAGAATCGGCGTGTGTTATCCTCAAAGGGCTTTTGACCTGCCCTTCTTGCGCTCAGGCGTCCCTCAATGGGTCCATGACGCTCGGCGAAGAGCCGGCATAAGTAAAACCAACCCAAGATAGGAACCCTCCGCGTCGGAATGGCCTACAACATTTACTTCGGCAACCTACCTGAGTGGGTCACTGCGGACGACATCAAGTCCTGGCTCGACAGCAGCGATTTGGTCTCAGACGCTATTCGTGTGATCCGAGACTTCGAGACGCAAGAATCGAAGGGATATGCCTTCGTTGAAGCTCCCAACGAAGAAGAAATGCAGGCGATTATTCGCCGCTTTAACCGGGCTCCCATTGATGGGAAGCTCTTGCGCGCCAAAGCCGCCCATCCAAAGGGCGATAAGGGGCCGACCCGCTCAGCGCGTCGTCGCGCCCGTCGAGCCAAGGCGCAAGGCGACGGGCCGCCAGGGCGCGCCGGTCAAGACCAGGTGGGCACGCTGGGTGAAGCTTTACAAAAAGCCCTCTAGCCGCCATCGGGAAATCAGCGGAATCAGGCAACGGCCGCGCTGTCAGAATGCGCGGCCGTTGTTCCTTTACAAGAGCCAACCGGGCAGCGAGCGAAACCTTGGTCGGACGCCTCGTCGACCAGTACGAAGTCATCGAAATGCTGGGCGAGGGCGCTGTGGGCGCCGTCTACAAAGGTCGGGATCTGCGCCAGGAACGGCTCGTCGCCCTGAAGATGCTCGCGCCCAAGCTCTACGAGCAGGCCGCGCCGCACGACACCGCCCGCCTCGACCAGGAAGCGCCGGAAGGCCGCCCAAAACCTGTTGAATTTCGGACAGCGTGCGGTTTTGGGCGGCCTTCCGGCCGCCCCTACCGAGCCGTCGGGCCGCCGGACGCCAGCGAGGCGCTGACGATCGCCTTGTCATTGCGCACGTAGATGTTGCGGTTGGCGTAGGCTGGGTGGGACCACAGTACGGCGTCGAGCTCGCGCTTCGCTCCCGGTTTGGAGGTTGGCTCGATCAGCGCCGTCCGGTCAATCTCTTCGTAGCCGTCGGGCGAGAGCTTGGCGATGATCAGCTCGCCGCGATCGTTGTTGATGAAGTAGCGGTCCCCGTGGTGCACGAAGAACGCCGAGGCGTTGCGGGCGCGCTCCACGGTCACGGCCTGAGTCTCCCAAACCGTGCCGCCGTCGGAGAGCCGCAAGCACCGCAATTCGCCCTGGCTGGAAAGTCCGTAGACGTGATCGCCTTCGAGAATCGGCGACGCCATCAGCGCGTGCAGACCTTCGGTGCGGTTCACGTTGAGGTCCTCGCGGGCCCAGACGAGCTCGGCGCCCTTGGCGTCCAGCCGGTAGAGCCGGGCGCCGCCGAAGAACGCCGATACCGCCAGGTAAGGCTCGTTCCAGGCGGGTGTCGCGATGGGCGTCTCCATGCGGATCCGAAACGGCTGTTCCCACAGCAACTCCCCCTGCTCGGGATCAAGCGCGCTGACCGCCCCGGCGTGCCAAACCAGAAGCTGCCGGCGCCCGGCGACCTCAATCAACCGAGGCTGTGAATAGCCCGGGCCGGAATCGGTCGACGATAGCGCCCGCCAAATCTCGCGGCCAGTGCGTTTGTCAAAAGCGACAACCTTACCCGCCGGACGAGCGGCGGCGACCGCGATCAGCCGATCGCCGTCCACGATCGGCGCCGCCGCAAAGCCCCACGGCGGCAGCTCGGCGCCCAGATCCCGCAGGAAGTCCGTGCGCCACAGCGTCTTGCCATCGTCCACGCGAATGCAGCGCAGCTCGCCGACCGCACCCAGCGCAAAGACCAAGTCGCCGTCCACCGTCGGCGTGGCGCGCGGGCCTGATTCGTAGTCCAGCCCCTTGTAGTCGGCCGGCCACTCCACGGACCACAGAACCGCGCCGCTCGATTCGTCCAGCGCCAGCAGGCGCTCAGTACCTGCCTGGTAATCGGTGACAAAGACGCGCTCGGCGGCGACTGAAGGCCCCGCGTAGCCGGCGCGGATCGGCGTCCGCCAACGAAAATCGAGGCCGCCTTGAGGGAACCGGTCCAGCACGCCATCCTCGGTCCAAACGCCGTCGCGTCCCGCGCCGCGCCACTCCGGCCAGTCCTCCGCCGTCGTGGCCACGGCCAGACAGAGCCACGCAATCAGCAACCGAAACGCCATCGAACACCAGTCTAGCCGGGCGCTAGACTGAAGATGTGATGCGTACCCTCTTGCTGCTTGCTGTTTGCGCGCTGGCCGCCTGCTCCAACGACCCTGTCGCCTTTAGCGACGTGAAGACGGACACGGCCCGCTTTATGGCCTGGGAGAAGGAGATCGAGCTCAGCCCCAAGCAGGAAGCCGTCAAGCGCGCCGCGCTGGAGGCGATCCCGGCGGCCTGTTGCGGCGACAACAGCGCCTACACCTGCTGCTGCCCGTGCAACCTATCGCGCTCGGTGTGGGGCCTGTCGCAGTACTTGGTGGCAAAGGAAAATTACTCGGCGACCGAGGTGCGGGAGAAGGTGTCGGAGTGGATAGCGTACGTCAACCCGAACGGCTATTCGGGACAAGCTTGCTACAACGGCGGCTGCGCCCGTCCGTTTTCCAAGGACGGCTGCGGCGGCATGAACCCCAACGAAGTGAATTTTTAGGATTGCATCAACGCGCCGCCCGGCTTCAGCCGGCGGGCGGCTGCCTCTCCGGGTGCTCCAGCTTCCAACGAATCTGCTTGAGCATGCTCAAAAACAGCAGTCCGTCCGACGGCGCCAGCCGCAACCGCCCCACCCAACGCCGCAGCTTCTCCGTCTGCACGTCCATGCCCTGCTGAAACAAAAAGCCGCTGTCGCCCAGCACGCTCATCAGCTCTTCGCGCAGGCGCTCGCGGTGCTCCGCCCGCATCGCCGCCGGGGTGCGCAGCTCCGGCACGGGCCGCGAGCGCTGCGCCAGCTCGTAGCAACACACCGCCACCGCCTGCCCCAGATTCATTGACGGACAGTCCGGATTCGTTGGAATCGTCAGAATCCAGTCGGCGAACGAGAGGTCCTCCCGTGAGAGCCCGTTTTTCTCCGACCCGAACATCAACGCCGCCTCCGCCTGTTCCAGGTGCGTCCGTAGCGAAAGGCCGCCGGCGGCGAGCTCACGCTGCACAATGTCGGTCGAGCGGCCTTGCAGCGCCGAGGAGGCGACGATGAGGGAAGCGTCGCCCAAGGCTTCGGCCCGGTCCGAGGTCACATGCGCCCGTTCCAGCAGCCCTGAAGCTCCCATGGCGGACTTGGCGCGGCGAAACGCATCGTCGTAGGGCTCCACCAGCCAGAGCTCGTCAAAGCCGAAATTGAGCATCGCCCGCGCCGCCGCGCCAATGTTGAGCGCGTTGCGCGGCTCGATAAGGACGATCCGCAGCCGTTTCTTCCAGTGCATTTATGGGAGGCCCGCGCGTAGGCGGACCTTGGGGCCAGTATAATGGGAAGTTATGTTTGATCTGTTTCGCAGCCAGCGCAAGGTCGTCAAGTGGACCCTTGGCACGTTGCTGTCGTTGGTGGCCCTCTCGATGGTCGTCACCATGATTCCCAACGTCTTTTCCAGCCAACCAGCGGACCTCAACGACCCCGTGCTGGTGAAGGTCGGCGACGAAGCGGTGACGGCCGCCGAAGTCTACCAAGGGCTGCGCGAGTACGCCCAGGCAGGCACTCCGGCTGAGTCGATGGCCTTCATGGCGCGTCAAGTGGTCGACAACTTGGTGGAGCAGAAGGTTTTGATGCAGGAGGCCGCCAATCTCGGCGTGCGTCCTTCCGAAGCCGAGCTCGCCGCCTGGATCAAGGAGCAGATGCCGTTCCTGTGGCAGGGCGGGCAGTTCAACAGCGCGCAGTACCGCCAAATGATCATGCAGCGCTTCCAGATGAGCGTTCCGCAGTTTGAATCCAACCTCCTCAAGGACCTCACCATCGAGCTGCGCCTGAAGCGGCTGGTCACCGGCAACATCCTGCTCACTGAACAAGATGTCCGCAAGGCTTTCGAGGCCCGCAACGAGAAGGCAAAGGTGGACTACGTGCTGGTGCGGGCGGCCGACTTCGTCGACAAGGTGGAAGTGACGGACGACAAGCTGGCTGAATACTTCGAGGCCCAGAAGTTCCGCTACCGGATTCCTGAAAAGCGCACCGCCAAGGTGATCGACGTGGTCGACACCGGTGAGATCGAAGTGGAGGTTTCCGACGCCCAGGTGCGGACCTTCTATGAGCAGAATCGCTACCGCTATGAGACGCCCGAGCGCTCGATGGTTCGGCACATCCTGTTCATGACGATCAACCCTGACGCTCCGGACCCGACCGCGGCGCAGTTGCCGGCCGACAAGGTGGCTGAAGTGGAAGCGAAGGCCCGCGAGGTGCTCGAGAAGGTCAAGGCCGGCGAGGACTTTGCCAAGTTGGCCGAGGAGCACTCCGAGGACCCCGGCACCAAGGGCAACGGCGGCGATTTGGGCTGGGTTTACCGCGGCGTGATGCTGCCGGAATTTGAAACCGCGGCGTTCGCGCTGGCCGAGGGCGCGGTCAGCCAGGACTTGGTGAAGACCGAGTACGGTTTCCACATCATCAAGGTCGAGAAAAAGGACCGGCCGCAGATGAAGTCGCTGGACGAGGTTCGCGACGAGATCGTGTCGGACCTGAAGAGCGAACGCCAGGAAGCCGCCCGCATGGAGCGCCTGGACAAGGTGATGGCGGAGATTCGCAACGACGCCGGCCGCGCCGACGCCATCGCCGAGCAGTACAACCTGCCGATCATGACGTATGCGAATTTTGATCAGCGCACGCCTCCGATCGATCTGACCAAGACGCCGACCTTCATCGGCAACATCTTCTCGGCCGCGGCGGGCGCGACGGTCACCAACACCGAGGGCGGTGTCGTGCAGATCGCCGCCATTACCGAGATCGTTCCGTCGCGGGACCCGGAATTTGCCGAAGTGGCCGCGCAGGTTCGCCAGGACTACGTGCAGCAGCAGTCCCGCAGTCTGGCCGAAGCGCGAGCGAAGGAGATTGCCGAGGCGGCCAAGAGCGGTGATTTCCAGCAGACCGCTCGCCAATTCGGGCTCACCGTCAAGACGAGCGACTTCTTCACCCGCCGCGACACCATCGAGGGGCTCAATACGGCCGCCTCTTTAGGCGAGACGCCCTTTACCGGCGCTATCGGCGACATTTTCGGACCCGTGCCCGCCGGCGAGCAGTACGCCGTGGGCCGGGTGGCTGACAAGCAGCCGGCCGATATGACGCTCTATCCGGAACAGAAGGCCGAGATCCGCCAGACGTTCTTGCAGGGCAAGCAGGACGAGGCGTTCAACATCTTCCGCGTGACGGCTCGTGAGCGGTATGAGAGGGAAGGCAAGATCAAGCGCTACGACGACCGAATCAACCAGCTCGTCCAGCAGATCCGCCGGAGCTGACGCAGGGCGGATTGTGGGCCTCGCACGAGGCCCACAATCCTGCTACCACTGCAAGACGTTCGGCCGGATATTCACCCCTTTCAGATTCCCCAGCAGCGCCAGCGATAAGTAATGCGGCGCAAACCAGTTCGCCGCCAGCGCCCGAATCTGCGGCGCCTTCACGGCTTCCAGAGCCTTGAGCTCATCTTCGAGCGGCACGAGCCGCCCGAAATAGCGCTCGGCCCGCGCCAGATCCTCCACCCGGCTCTCCAGCGAGTCCACCGCCGCGACCAGGTCGGCCTTGCGGGTAGCCTTGGCGCGTTCGAGCTCATCTTCGGGAACGTCCTTCATCGTCAGCTCCAGCAGTTGCTGGACGATCTTTTCCACGGCCGTCTGCGCGTTCTTGCGCGAGGCGCGGGCGAAAACCGAAAAGCAGCCGGCGTCGCCGAACATCGCCAAATCCGAGGCCGCCTCATCCACCGGCAGCTCGGCGTCGCGCGCCATGTTGGCGAGCCTCGAGCCCGCGCCGGCGCCGAGAATGGCGTTAAGCAGCCCGGCGGCGTGACGGTCGGAGTCCGACGCCGAGCAGGCCGGAGCGCCGATCCGAAAACGGATTTGGCTGAACTGCGGACGGTTGCGCAGCGCCAGGAATTTGAAATTCGCCGGCGTTGTGGTGGAAACCCGCTTCTTGGGCTCCGCGAGCGAGCCGTAGCGTTTCTCCACGGCCTCGCGCATCTTGTCGTGTTGCAAGTCGCCGGCGGCGATCACGGTAATTCCGAGCGGATGGTGGCTGCGCTGGTGGTAGCGCTGCACCGACTTCGGCTTGAAGTTCTCCAGCTTCGTTTGACCCTTCGACAGCAACAGCCGGCCCTTAGGCGGACGGCACAGGCCGTGGCCTTTCCAGAAGCTGCGGAAGAACATCCGCTCCAGCACGAAATCCGCTTCCTTCTCCGCGGCCCGCAGCTCTTCGAGAACCTTCTTTGATTCGGTCGATAGCGCCGTGCTCGGCAGCTTCGGGCGCAAGGTCAGCTCGGCCAACAGATCCAGCGCCGCCTCCACATCCGCCGGCGAGACCTGGGCGAAGTAGGCCGCGTGGTCCCGGCATGTCTTAGTGCTGAGCTTGCCCCCAATCGAATCAATGGCCTTGGCAATCTGTGCGGCAGTGTGATTTTCCGTGCCGTGGAAGGCCATCTGCTGGATGAGATACGTCATCCCGCTTTCGGTGAGGTCCTCGTAGCGGGAGCCGGCGTTTACCCACACTGACAGGCGGACGCCCGCCGCGCCGGGCACGCGTTCGGTGATCACGCGGATCCCGTTTTCAAGAACCTCGCGCTCCGCGTCGCGTTGCAAAGCCTTGGGTATTTTGGATTTCGAGGATTTCGCCTTTTTTTTGACAGCCATATCTTGCTCTATTCGCCCGCCGGATCGATGGAGGTGAGCTTAAAGGCGAAAGCGTGTCGACCGGGCGCTTCGCCGGGGCCAAGCCTGGGGAGCTTCACCAGCAGGTCATCTCCCTTGCGGCTCCAGGGCAGGGGTTGATCGTGCCCGAGGAGTGTAACCACCGTCTCTTTGCCGGAGCCGCGCACCTCGCGCAGGCGAAGGGTCTCCCCCGGCCAGCCGGGAGTGATTGCATATAGATTATCGTCTTTCGCAGTGAAAAAGACCTCTTTGACGGCGTTCCCATTCCGAGGGCCTTGCCCCGCCGTCTCCAAAATGTCGTACTTCACCTTGTAGGTCCCAAATCCCTGTTCGGGCTTTTGCCCGACGGACCACTGCGCCGGACGCACCCACGGACGAGTCCCATAAATGGCCTCGCCGTTGACCTCCAGCCATTCGCCGAGCTCCAGCAGCCGTTGCTGCATGATCTCCGGGATCTTGCCGTCCGCCCGCGGACCCACGTTGAGCAGCAAGTTGCCGCCGCGCGCCACCAGGTCGGCGAACATCCAGATCAGCTCCTTGGTCGTGCGGTAGTTCTCCAGCGGCTCGTTGCGGTTGTAGCCGTAGGAAAAGCCCAGGCCGCGGCTCTCCTCCCAGGGGTGCGTCGCATCGGGCATGCCGGCGCCGTACTCGGTGGTGAAATAGCCGCCGTTCTTGTGCCGCGTCTCCTGGCCCCAGCGATCGTTGACGATCACGTTATCCTTGACCGGAGACTCGTTGTAGAGCCAAGCGAGCAGCTCGGCGGACTTCCAGTCCGCCGAAGGCATGTCCCATTCGCCGTCGGAGAAGATAATCGAGGGTTTGTAGCGTGTGACGACGTCCTTGAACTGCGGAATCATGTGGCGTTCGACATATAGCGCGCGGTCGGTCAGCCACAGCGGATTGAACCATTCGTACAGAGAGTAGTAGAACCCCATCTCCAAGCCTTTGTTACGCACCGACTCGCCGAGGTCGCCCAACAGGTCGCGCCCAGGGCCCGCGCTGACGGAATTCCAGGGCCGCCCCCAACCGCGGTCGGCCTCTTCGGAGGGAAACAGGCAAAAGCCGTCGTGGTGTTTGGAGGTTAAGACCACGTAGCGGGCGCCGGCGCGCTTGAACAGCTCGGCCCACTCATCGGGATCAAAGAGCTCGGCCCTGAACAACGGCGCAAACTGCGGGTAGCTGAAATCCGCCCCAAAAACCCGGTTGTGGAACTCGACGGTCGCCTGATGACGCCGCACGGCGCCCTCGGAGGCGTTCGGGCCGGGGACCGAAGCGAGGGAATTCCAGTACCACTCCGCGTACTGGTCCGGCGCGGAATACGCCGGCGCCGAGTAGACGCCCCAGTGGATGAAGATCCCCAGCTTGGCGTCCAAGTACCAGTCCGGCGCGGGGCGCGCATCCAACGACTCCCAGGTCGGTTCGTAGCGGGTTTGGGCGGTCGCTCCCGCGGCGAGCAGGATCAGGAGGAGAGCGGGGAAGAAAATCCTCATGATCGGAATAGTTTAGCGCGGTCCGCCGGACTTGGCGCCCGGCGTGCTTAATCAATGCCTCGGGAGGTGACAGCCATGCGGTTTGGGATGCTGGCTCTAGTGCTGATGGCGGCCCTGACGGCTTGCGGCGGCCGTCATTCCCCGGCCGGATTCCGACTGCCGGAGACGGGGGATATCGCCCGGGGCCAGGGCGCTTTCGAGCAACTGCGCTGTTGGAAATGCCATACCGTGGACGGCGTCGAGCTGCCGGCTCCGACCCACGCGACGGTCGTTCCGTTGGGCGGAGCGGTCCACGAGCTGCGCACGGACGGGTACTTGGTGACCTCGATGATCCATCCGTCGCACCGGCTGGCGGACATGCCGCGAGAGGCGATCTCGGTGGACGGCGAGTCGCGGATGCCGGACTACGCCCACTCGATGACGGTGCGCCAGCTCATCGATCTGACGGCGTTTTTGCAGTCGAAGTACCGCTACGCACCGCCGCCGCTGATGTACCCTTAGCCGCGCCGACGGACATCCATAAGAGGTGTTTGTCAAGCGAGGAGGAGATTTGGATACAGCAATAACGGCCTCCTTGGGGGCCAAGGGGTGATT
>CAYOPA010000052.1:409-18096 GCA_964405625.1 uncultured Bryobacterales bacterium | reverse complement strand
CCGGCGTTTCGGGTTGCCGAGCGCCTGCTGCGGCTGCCGGGGCGTGAGATGGGCGACGGCTTTTTTGCCGTGCGGATCGAGGCGAAATGAAGGCGGGCGCTTCAGAGCCGCGCCCGCGCGATTCTAGCCTTTTCGCAGAAGATAGATCGCGCTGTCAGCGAACAGGCTCGGCCGGAACCGGATGCGCCGGTCGCCGCGCAGGAAGTGCGAACGCTCGATCTTGATCTTTTCGCGCCGCAACAGCTCCTCAAAATCGGGGATCGTCACGAAATGAATGTTCGGCGTGTCGTACCACTCAAACGGCAAATGCCCGGTTTTCGGCGCGCACCCCGTCAACAGCAGCGACAGCCGCGCCGACCAGTGCCCGAAGTTTGGAAACGCCACGATCGCCCTGCGGCCCACCCGCAGCATCTCCAGCAAGACCTCGCGCGGGTGGTGGGTCTCCTGCAATGTCTGGCTGAGGATGACGTAGTCAAAGGCGCCGTCGGGATAGTCCGCCAGGCCGCGGTCGATGTCGCCCTGGTAGATCGACAAGCCTCGGGAGAGCGCTTTGCGCACCTTTTGCGGCGAGATCTCCACGCCGCGCGCCGCGCAGCCCTTGGCCTGCTCCAGCCAGGCCATCAGCTCGCCTTCGCCGCAACCCAAATCGAGCACGCGCGAGCCATCCTCGATCGTCTCGCCGATGATTTGATAGTCCTCTCGCGCGAGCACTTCTTCAAAGAAGGGCCGCAGCGGGGAGGTTGCCGGCTCGACTGTCGTCGCCATCGCCTTCGATGATTATATGGCGCAAATCGAGGACAGTGGCCGACATGGGGCCGAACAGCGCCGAGGGCGGGCTCAAAGGTCCGTATCGGGGGCTGGATGGCGTGCGGCGTTGCGGCCGCGCGCTCAGTGTGTCATCGCGTAGACGACGTAGTTGATCCCGATGCGGTAGGCCAGCGCCGTGAAGGGTTCCGGGTATTCCGGGTCGTCGGCCCACTCCCAGGCGTCGCCCAGATCCATGTTGTGGCAGATCGCCGCCACCACGCGGCCCTCATCGTCCTTGACGCCGCGGTAGCGGGCGGTCACGCCGTCGCGCTCGTAGGTGCGGCCGGAGCGCACATACTGCCGGCCGGGAACCTGGAAGCGGTCGTTCAGGTTATAGAGCTGGTGAAAGATCGCGTCGTCGTCATCGAGCTCGACGAAGGCGCGGTCGGGAAAAATCTGTTGCAGCACGAACTGGAACGAGCCCCACTCGCGCGAACCGTGGAAGTCGTCCACCATCAGGAAGCCGCCGCGGTCCAGGTATTCGCGGATGCGCGCCGCCTGCGGCTCGGTGATCTCCCAGTAACCGACCTCGACGGCGTACAGCCACGGCCACTCGAAGATGTCGTCGCTGTCGATATCGACGATCTCCTCCACGGAGCGAGCGTTGACGCTGCTGAGCCGGCGCAGGCCCGTCAGGAAGACCCGCTCGGCTTTGTTAGAATCCGTACCCCAGCTTCCGCGGCGCCGGCCCCAACCGCCCGAGTGGTAGCGCAACCGGCCGAAGACGAATTCGCCTTCCTCCCAAGCGTCGGGCGGATCCCACGTCGGATTCTGCATCTCGTGCTCGTAGGCTTGAGAGCGCCGTTGCTGGAGGTTGGGCAGAAATTGCAGGGCGCAGAGGGTCCCCGCGAGGGCCAGGGTGAGGAGGATGGCGCTGCCGAAATGCCGCACTGGCCGTCAGTCTAACGGATGATGCTTTCGGTGGCGCGGGCGCCCACGCCTGCCGCCTCGACCCCCAGGTCGAGGCCCGAGCTCCTCCGGAACGTCGGCTCGAAAGCCGACGCTGCGGGCTTCTGAAAAGCCCGCGCAACGGCGATCAGCTTGTGCCCAGGCCCGGTCCGGTGAGCACGCTGGTGTCGAGCCAGCCGTCGCGCACATCGAACAGTCCCGGATAGCGGTCGACCCAGGCTGCGCTGGCGACGGGGACGTACTGGCGGGCGTTAGCCTCCAGCGTCGTCACGCCCGGCGAATGCGCCGCCACGCCGCACGAGTGAACAAACGCCGCGCCGGGGCAGGTCAAGTCCTGCACGCACAAGAACATGCCGTGCTTCTGCCCGGCGGCGGCCATCAGCAGCGAGTGCGACTGGCCTTTGCAGGCCTTCAGCGCCGCGCCGGTATAGCCCATCTCCTTGGCCAGCAGCAGGGTTTCCAGGTCCGTGAGCGATTCGTCGATCACGACCGGCGCCAGCTTGGCCGCCTCGAACATCTTGTTTTCGGGATTGGCCCGCAGATCCCGAGCCGTCGGCTGCTCAATGTACTGCACCTTGGGGAAGACCCCCGGCGCCTTCTCCCGCACCTGCCGTTCGAAATCCAGCACGTACTCCACATTCGGGCAGCCTTCGTTGAAGTCCAGGCAGTAGAGCCATTCGTCCACGCCGCGCTCGGCCTGCGCCCGCTCGGCGACGGCGTGGATGTTCACCACGCGGTCCACGTCGGCGTCCAGGTTGCCGCCGTTGAGCTTGATCTTCACGGCCGTGACTCCGCTGAAGGGAATCCAGTCCTCAAAGGTCTCCGGCAAGCCGTCGTCGATGCGGTTCTTCAGCTCAGCGGCCGTCAGCGGGTCCGAGGCGCCGACCGAGTGGTAGAGCCGAATGCGCGGCGTCGGCTTGGACGGAATGTATTGGTCAAGGAACTCGCCCTTGAAGTCGTCGCTCAGGTAGTGCGCCAGATCATGCCGGACGAATTCCTTGCCGGCGACGCCGTAGGCGCTACGGTTGTGGATCTTGCCGAAGGCGTCGTACAGACAGGCGTCGATCGGCGAGGCGACCACCAGCGTGCAGGGCTTGGGGATGGGGCGCGGCAGCTCCATCTCGCGGGAGACTTCGGCGGCGGCTTTGAGGTACTCCGGCTCCAGCGCGTGGTTGATGTCGAGCGGGTGGGCGTGGCCGGTGAAATCCCGCGTGATTTGCTCGATGCGCACGGCCAGCCGTTTCATCGCCGCCAGCGTGCCGTCGTAGCCGATCTCGCGGTCGGGAAAGGCCCAGGCGTTGCCCATCGACATCGAAGCGAAGCCGGAGGCCGACTTGCCCGCCTTGGTCGACATGCGGCAGTGCACATTGAGCATGGTGACGCGATCGACCTCGCGGCCCCCAAACATGTAGGGTGCGCGGTAAGGGAAATCCTCGAATTCGATGCGCAGCTCGTCGATTTTGGCGTCCGTGGACGGCGGCGCGGAGGTGCAGGCCGCGGCGAATGCGGCGAGCCCGGCGACGAGCTGGCGGCGCGTGAGCTTGGGGGTGGACTGTTGAAGCATAGGTCGGCGTACGGAGGATAGCATTCCAGGTGGGGCCGGGCATTCCTGCCCGGCCGCGGTCGGACAGGAATGTCCGACCCCACTCACTGGCGATATTCCACCAGCGCGCCGTCGGCCAGCGCGTCGCTGGGATGGGGCACAATCCGGTCGCCCGCCTTCAATCCCGACAGGATCTCCGTGTTCAGCCCGCCGCGCCGGCCGATCTCCACCGGCGTCAAGGTCACTGTCTTTTCGCCCGCCAGGAAGGTCGCCCAGCCGCCTTGACTGCGGAAAAACGCGCTGGTGGGCGCCTGCAACACGTCCGCGCCCTCCCACAGGATAAAGCGCGCCTCAACGCGGTACTGGTCGCCCAATCCCTCCCATTCTTCCTTGGGGGAGAGAATGTCCACGATCACCAGCACGCGCTGTTCCTCCACGCCCAGCGCCGAGATTTTAGTGAACGCTCTGGGTTCCACATGCCGCACCACGCCCTCCAGCGGCTGAGGACCGCCCCAGCGCTCCAGCAGCACGCGCATGCCCTTGTGGATTCGTACCGCGTCGAACGACAGCGCCTCCACTTCGACCTCCAGCCCCGCCGGGTCGGCGATGGAGAGCAGCGGCTCCGACGCCTGCACCACGGTCTCGCTCTCCTGAATCACCTCCAGCACGCGGCCGGCTACCGGCGCCCGCACGGTCACCACCGCTTCGGCGCGATCGTCCGTCATGGCCGCGGCGAGCTCGAGATGCACTTTCGCCGATTCGAGCTCCGAGCGGGCCACCTCCACCTGCTGCTCCGCCGAGCGCAGCACGGTCCGGGCGCGGCGCTCATCGGCCTTGGCGCGGTCCAGCCGCTCCCGCGCTACCACGCCGGCTTCGACGCCTTCCTCGATCCGAGGCATCTCGGTCTCCCAATACCGCGTGTCGCTGAGCGCCGTGGAGACGTCTTCGCGGGCCTTGGCGAGGGCGGCTTCGGCGACGGCGATGCGCGACTGCGCCGAGGCGCGGGCGCGAGGGTCGAGAGCCGAGGCCGTCGGCGGGCGGATGTGAGCCAGCGCCTGACGGCGCGTAACCACGTCGCCGACCTTGAACCGCACCCTTTGCAGCACCCCGGCGACCGGCGCCGACACCACGTAGCGGTCCGCCACGCGCGTCTTGCCCTCCTCCACGATCGAGACCTGGAGCGGTCCACGCGCCACTTCCACCGCGTCCACCAATATCGGCCGCGGCGCCATGCTGTAATAAATCGCCGCTCCCAATACTCCGATGAGCAACAACGCGATCAATATTTTGCGAATGACTTTCAAGTCTCTACTCCCTTGATTTCAACACGCCCACCAAGTCCAGATCGCGCACCCGCCGCTGCACGATGATCGCCGAGATCAGCGAGCTGACCAAAATCACCAAGGCGGCGTAGGCGTACGTGCGCGGCTCCAGCACGAGCGGGATGCGGAACAGATCCGTCTTGAACCCCTCCACGAAACCTTCCGACATGGCGCGGCCCAGGACCATGCCCATAGGCAGCGCCAGCAGCGTCAGAATCGTCAGCTCGCCGAGCAGGATGTACGAGGCCTCGCCGCGCGTGAAGCCCAGCACGCGCAGGCTGGCCAACTCGCGGCTGCGCTCGGAGAGCGTGATCCGGGCGCTGTTGTAGACCACGCCGAAGGCGATGATGCCGGCCAGCAGTGTGGTCGCTCCGGTGAAAATCAGGATCTGCTCGGCCATCGTCGCCTGCAAGCCGGCGATCGCCTTGCGCTTGATCTCCGTGCCCGCCACGCGCGGCATCCCCTTGATTCTGCTGAAGATCTCGGTTTCGTGGGCTCGATCGACGGCCATATAGGCGCCCGACAGCGCCGGGCCTTCCCTCAAGAACCGGTTGAGCTCCCCCAGATCCATGTAGCCGCCGACGCCGACGAACTGGTTAATCACCCCGGCGACCTCGATCTCGCGCACCGGCCGCACGCCCTCCAGCACCTCCACCAGCACTTGGTCGCCGACCTTCAAGTGCAACAGCTCGGCCAGAAAGTCGGTCAATACCAGCCCCTCGGCGGGCGGCTCGACTGTCTGGAGATCGGTGTCCAGCAGGCGGTACATGTCGGCCTCGGGCGGCAGACCCAGGATGCTGGTGCGGTAACCGCGGTGTCCGGCGCGCAGGCGGACAGGCGCGGAGCGGAAGCCCTCCACGCGATCCACTCCGTCCAGGCTTTGCAGGTAGAAGAGGGCCTTGTGGGAGGTGGGCTCCACGAAGCTGACCGTGATATCGTCGCGCTGCGCCAGCCAGAATTGCACGTCGATCATGTAATCGATCGAGTCGCGGAAGAAGATTCCCATGACGAGAATGGCGTAAGCGGCGGCGATGCCGGTGGCCGTCATCAACGCCTTCAAGGGGCGGCGCTCGATGTTGCGGGCGATCATGCGAGTGGGCGCCGTCAGCATCCGCCCCAGCCCGATGCGCTCCAGGATGGTGCGACCGTAGCGTGTGGGGGGCTCGGGGCGCATCGCCTCGGCCGGCGGTTGCAGCGCCGCGCGGCGCACGGCGAAGAACGTGCCCACGAAGGACGCCCCAAAGCTGATGACCGCCGCCCACAGCAGGATCGGCGGCTGGAGCCGGTACGTCATGGTCGGGAAGCGGTAGAACTGCCGGTACATCTCCGTCATGCCCTCGCCCATCGAGGCTCCCGCCGCGGCCCCGATCGCCAGCCCTAAAAAGGCGATGCACGCCACGAACTGCACATAGTGCAGGCCGATAGCCAAGTTGGAGTAGCCGAAGGCCTTGAGCGTGGCGATCTGTTCGCGCTCGGTCTGGAACAACCGGTGGAAGACGACGTTGAGCAGAAAGGCCGCGACCGACATGAAGACGATCGGGTAGATGGTCGCCATGCTCTCGAGCTGGCGAAACTCCTCGTGCAGGTAGCGATGCGAGAGCTGGTCGGCGCGGGCGTAGGCGCCCAGGCCGCCGTAGCGCGCCAACAGGTCGTCGAGCCGGTCGATCACCTCCTCGACCTCGGCGCCGGCGGTTAACGTCAACGACAGGTCGTTGAAGGCGCCGTCCATGTCATAAGCGGTGGCCAGCGGCTTCTTGGCCATCCACAAGATGGCGTAGGCCTTGAAGTCCGGGATCATCGAGCCCGGCTTGATCTGCATCACGAACTCGGGCGATAGCGCGACGCCGACAACCTCCAGGTCTTTGCGTTTGCCGTTGATGATGGCGGCGAGATGGTCGCCGGGCCGCAACCCGTGCGCTTCGGCGAAGGCTTCGCTGACGACCGTCTCGTCGGCGCTGAGCGGATTGGGCAAGCGGCCCTCGCGCAGGTGCGGGCGGTTGAGCAGCGCATCGCCGCTCTCGCCCAGCGAGACGAGCATCCCGGTGGCAGGGTCGGGATAGTCCTCGATGTCCAGGTTGACGGCCGCCGCCACCCGCAGCTCAAGCTGATCGACGCCGGGGATCTCGCGGATGCGCTCGCCCAGGCTCTCCGGCGCCCGCTTGAGCGAGGCGAAGACGTGCGCAAAGCGGTAGTCGCTGTAGAAGCTCGCCTGCGTTAGCTTCAGGCTGTCGAGCGTGCTCAGCGACATCACGAACGTAGACACGCCGCTGGCCACCACGAGCGCAATGGCGACGGCTTGGCCGCGCATCTGCCACAGCTCCCGAAACAGCTTCTTGGTCAGCGGGCTGAGGATCACCAGCGAATCTCCCGCGCGGGCTTCTTGGCGGCGTTGCGTTCCTCCGCCGAGATGCGGCCGTCATGCATGTGGAGCACGCGGTCGGCCATTTGGGAGATCTCGGAGTTATGCGTGATGATGACCGTCGTCGTGCCGATCTCGCGGTTGGCCCGCTCCAGGGCTTCCAGCACGACGCAGCCGGTTTCGGAATCGAGCGCCCCGGTCGGCTCATCGCACAGCAGTACGGCGGGGTTCTTGGCGATGGCGCGCGCGATGGCGACCCGCTGCTGCTGGCCGCCGGACATTTGCGAGGGGAAGTGGTCCATGCGGTCGCCGAGCCCGACGAGCTCCAGCGCGTGGGCCGGCTGCATTGGGTCGCGGGCGATCTCTGTGACGACGGCCACGTTTTCAACGGCGGTCAGGCTGGGGATTAAGTTGTAGAACTGAAAGACGAAACCGACGAAGTCGCGGCGGTAGGCGGTGAGCTCGCGGTCGTTGGCGCGGGTGAGCTCCTTGCCCAGGTAGTGGACGCTGCCGCCGGTGGCTGTATCGAGGCCGCCGAGTATGTTAAGCAGCGTGGATTTGCCTGAGCCTGACGGCCCCAACAGCACCACCATCTCGCCTTCGTACAGCGTCAGGTCGACGCCGCGCAGGGCATGCACCTGCACCTCGCCCATGTCATAGATCTTCGTGACGGCGCGCGCCGCGAAGACAGCCTTCCTCTCAGACGCCACTTCAAAAAGCATAGCCCGCCCAAGCCGCGGGGACGTTACGCGCCTTGTCGCGTAAGCTGAAGCGATGAACGCCCGCCGAGCCGTCCTGCTTTCCTTGCTATGCGCAATCGCAGCCGCTTCCGCGACACGCCAACCAGTGCACTCGCGCCGCGCGATGGTCTCTTCGGCCGAGCCGCACGCCACCCGCGCCGGGGTGGAGGTGTTGCGGGAAGGCGGCAACGCCGTGGACGCGGCGGTGGCCGTCGGGCTGGCGCTGGCGGTCACGCATCCCACGGCCGGCAACCTGGGCGGCGGCGGCTTCATGCTGCTCCGCTTCGCCGATGGCCGCTCCACCTTTATCGATTTCCGCGAGACGGCTCCGGCGGCGGCCTCCCGCGATATGTACCTGGATGCGGCCGGCAACGCGACCGATCGCAGCGTGGTCGGCTATCAGGCGTCCGGCGTGCCCGGCACGGCGCGCGGGCTGGAGCTGGCGCGGCAAAAGTACGGCTCGAAATCCTGGAAACGGCTGATCGCCCCGGCGCAAAAACTGGCCCGCGATGGGTTCGTCTTGCCCTGGGGTTTGGCGCGTGAGATGAATTCCAATACGCGACTGCCGCAATTCCCGGAATCCAAGCGCATCTTCCTCAACGGCGGCAAGCTGTTTGAATATGGCGACTTACTGGTCCAGCGCGACCTGGCGGCGACGCTCGACCGCATGGCGAAGCACGGGGCTGACGAGTTTTATACCGGCGAGACGGCGCGGCTGATCGCCGCCGACATGGCCGCCAACGGGGGTCTGATCACCGCCGCCGATCTGGCCGCTTACGAGCCGAAAGAGCGGACGCCGGTCAAGGGTTCCTATCGCGGCTACGAGGTCCTCTCGGCGCCTCCGGCCAGCTCCGGCGGCGCCGGGGTGATCCAGATGCTGAACATGCTCGAAGGAACCCGCTACCACGAGGCGGGCGCGGGCTCGGCGCAGGCGATCCACTACGTGGCGGAGGCGATGCGGCGCTTCTTCGCCGACCGCGCCGAGTATTTCGGCGACGCGGACTTCGTGACGGACTTGCCGCTGGAGAAGCTCATTTCCAAGGAGTACGCCCGCCAACGCGCCCGTACGATTGATCCGTCGGCGGTCACTCCCAGCCGCGCCGTCAGCCCCGGTCCGGCGTTGGGCGGCGAATCCGAAAACACCACGCACTACTCCGTCGTGGACGAGCAGGGCATGGCGGTGGCGGTCACCTACACTCTCAACAGCGGCTTCGGTTCCGGCGTGACGGCCAAAGGCACGGGCGTGCTGCTCAACAACGAGATGGACGATTTTACGTCCAAGCCCGGCGCGCCCAACCAGTTCGGCCTGTTGCAGAGTGAGCGCAACGCCATCCAGCCGGGCAAGCGCCCGCTGTCGGCGATGACGCCGACGATCCTGTCCAAAGACGGCAAGCTCTTCCTGGTGGTCGGCTCGCCGGGCGGCCCAAAAATCATCTCGACGGTCCTGCAAACCATCCTCAACGTCGTCGATTTCAACATGACCGTGCAGCAGGCGGCCGACTTCCCGCGCTTCCACCACCAGTGGATGCCCGACGAGCTGTGGATCGAAAGCTGGGGCTTTTCCCCCGACACGCTGCGGTTTTTGGAGGAGAAGGGCCACAAGCTGGCGCCCGGCGGCCAGACCGGCAGCGTGATGGCGATCCAGGTGGTGGAAGGCGGCTTGGCGGCCGCGGCGGACTCTCGTTCGGAGGGTCTTGCGGCCGGATACTGAGCCGAGCGGACGGTGAGCGGCTACTCCAGGCCGAGCTCGGCGTAGAACGGGTAGTGGTCCGACGGGTAGCGCCCGTTGCGCTGAAAATTGACCGTCTCGGCCGCCATCGGCCGCAGTTTGCCGCGATAGAGAATCCAGTCGATGCGGCGGCCTTCGGTGCGGCCGTCCCAGCCGCTGGAGGTTGTCTCCGTGCCGCTCTTGCGCGGGGCCGTCTCCCAGATATCAGCCAGGTTTTGGGTGAACAGCTCGTGCACGTCGCTGTCGGCGCCGGAGTTGAAGTCGCCCATCAGGATCAGCCGGGCGTCAGCCGGTACGCGGCGGGCGATGTCGGCCACAATCACCTTGGCCGCTTCCAATCGGGCGGCGCCGTCCTCGCGGCGATGCGGGAAGTGCGTGTTGTAAACCCAAAATTCCTCGCCCTGCGAATCGCGAAAGCGCACCCAGGTGACCAGGCGCGGCAGGCTCACGTCCCAGGACATCGACCTCGCAACCAGTGGCGTCTCCGACAACCAGAAATTACCGGACTCAACGGGGAAGTAGCGATCCTTCTTATAGAACACGCCCATGTGCTCGCCTTCGTGGTCGCCTTCTCGGCTGATGCCGAGCCAGCGGTAGCGCGGCAGATGCTCGGCGATGTAGTCCCCCTGGCTTTCGTACATCTCCTGCGTGCCAAGAATGTCCGGGTCGTAGCGGCGGATCGTATCCACGAGCAGGTCGCGGCGGTTTTCCCAAATGTTCACGCCGTCTTCCGGGTTGGGGTAGCGGACGTTGAAGGTCATCAGCCGCAACGTCTGGGCGGGCAGAGCCACGGCGGCGGCGAGCAGCAGGAACAGGCCGAGAAGCTTCATCTTGGCCGACAGTTTCGCACGACTGCGTTTCATTTCGGTGGCGGCTATCCTGGTGGCTGACATGACGATGCGCCGCCGCGAGCTACTGCTCTCCGTTCCCGCCGCCTTTCTTGGCTGCGCCGCTCCGAGCGAGCCCGCCAAACGTCCCCGGGTCGCCGCCATTACAACCGTCTACCGGCCCAACTCGCACGCCGATGTCTTCTTCCACCGGATTCTGGAAGGCTATCGGCTCAACGGCGTCAGCCATCGGCCGCGAGTGGAGATCGTCTCGATGTACGTGGACCAGATCCCGGCCGACGACATGGCGCATGACTTGGCGGCGGAGTACGGTTTTTCGATTTATCCAACGATCGCTGAGGCCCTGCGCTGCGGCGGCGACTCCCTGGCCGTCGACGGCGTGGCTCTGGTGGGCGAGCACGGCGACTATCCCGACAACGAGAAGGGCCAGAAGCTCTACCCGCGCCACGAGTTTTTCCGACAGATCATCGAAGTGATGAAATCCGACGGCCGGACCGCGTCGATCTTCAACGACAAGCACCTCTCCTACGATTTCGACAAGGCGAAGTGGATGGTGGACGCCGCCCTCGAGCTGGAGATTCCGCTGATGGCGGGCTCCACGGTGTCGCTGGCGTGGCGCTTTCCGCCCCTGGAGCTTGAGCCGGGCACGGAGCTTGATGAGGCGCTGGTAGTAGGCTTTGGCCAGACCGACGCCTACGGTTTCCACACCCTGGAGGCTTTGCAGGCGATTGTGGAGAAGCGCCAGGGCGGGGAGACCGGCGTCGCCTCGGTGCAGGCGATTGAGGGGTCGAAAGTTTGGGAGCTGGGCGACGAGGGCGTCTGGTCGTGGGACCTGTTCAACACGGCGCTGGAGCGGACGCCGAGCAGGGTGGAGGGCGATCCGCGCGAGCTGGTCAAGAACCCAATCCTGTTCCTGATCGAGTACCGCGACGGGCTCAAGGGCAGGATTCTGCTCTGCAACGGACTGTTGCGGAGCTGGGTTTTTGCCGCACAGCCCAAGGGCGGGGGCGCGGTTCTCTCCACGGACTGCCGCATCCAGTTCCACCTGCACGGGCACTGGGGATTTATGGCGCGGAACTTTGAAAACTTGGTCTGCGACGGCAAGCTGCCCAACCCGGTGGAGCGGACGCTGCTGACAACCGGGATTTTGGCGTTCGGTTTTGAGTCGCTCTACCGTCAGGGCGAGCGGATCGAGACGCCGCAGCTTGCGATTGAGTATTCCGAGATTGCGTAGGGGCGACCGGAAGGTCGCCCAAGACCGCACGGTAACGATGTTTCAACGGGTTTTGGGCGGCCTGCCGGCCGCCCCTACCGGCCGGCGACGATCAGCTTGAGCGCGTCCCAGGTTTTGGGCCGCCACTCCGAGGCCAGCCGGCGGCCTTGCTCCACGTGCTCGGGTGCAAGTACGCTCTCCAGATCCTGCCGCACCCAGCGGTAGGAGTCGACGAATTCCGCCGGCGGATCGGTGGATGCCAGCGCGATCCATTTGTAGGCGCTGACCGGATCCTTTTCGACGCCTTCGCCGTTGTTGAGCAATGCGCCGAGGTTGAACTGGCCCTGCCGATGGCCTTGCTCGGCGGAGCGGACGAGCCAATGCGCGGCGAGCTCGTAGCTCTGCTCCACGCCGTTGCCGGTGAAATACAGCTTGTCCAAAAACTCCTGGGCGTGGACGTGGCCCTGTTCGCCTGCCTTGGAGAGCCACTCGACGGCTTTGGCGTAGTCGCGCTTGACCTTGTAGGCGTCGGCATGGGCCATGCCGAGCTTGTAAGGGCTCCGACGGAGCCCTTACAAGCAGCCTTTTCGAGGTCCGCGGATGGGGTTCGGACTTTGTGTCTCCGCCCAAGTCACGCCCAGTAGGAGGAGCAAGGCCGCGTAGCGCATGGCGCAGCTATCGAAACACCGGATCGGGCGGAAGGCAAGGGGAAAAGCGAGGGTCTGGAAGGGAGCCGCTAAAACTCCCAGCGCAGGGCCAGTTGGATCTGGCGCGCCGGGGTCGCGGTCGAGGTGATCCGGCCCGCGGAACCGATCCGGCCGCCCTGCTGGGTAAACAGCTCTTGCCCGGAGGGGATCTGGAAGTTGGACTCGTTGGTGATGTTGAACATCTCGGCGCGGAACGTGATCGCCTGCCTCTCGGTAACGGAGAACCGCTTGTGCGCGCCGACGTCCAGGGTGAACAGCCCCGGACCGCGCAGGGTCCCCCGCCCGAGCGTACCCAGGAAGCCCGGTTCGGGCAGCGAAAATCCAACCGGGTCAAAGTACTGGTCCGGGCCGCCCAGGATCAAATTGGCGCCGGGCCGGGCGAGATCGGGCCGTTGGCCGGTGTCGCCGAATCCGGTCAGCAGCCTGGCTTGGTCAAAGCCGACGCTGGGGGCGAACGGGTTGCCGGACTGCAATTGACTTAGCGCATGGATCTCCCAGCCGCCCAGCAACCAGCGGCCGGCGTTGCTTTCCAGCCGGGGCAGCAGGTAGGAGACGTTGCCGGCGAAGACGTGCCGCAGGTCGAAGTCCGACAGGCCTCGATTCAGGCGATAGTCGGGCGTGACGGGGACTTGGTCGCTGGCTTCGAAGTCATTGAAGGTCGAGCTGGAGATCTCGTCAATGGACTTCGAGAAGGTGTACTTGACCTGATACCGCAAGTTGCGGTCCAGGCGGCGCTCCAGCGAGGCGGTGACGCCGTGGTAGAAGCTGTTGAATTGGCTGCGCCGCAGGCCGATCCGCGAGAACGCCGGATTGAGCCGGGGTGCGTTAGCCGGGAAAAACCAGCGGCCGTCGGCAAGCTGTTGCGGGATCGGCGTGTTCACATTGCCGACTTGACCCATCAGATGCAGCCCGCGCATGCCGGAATAGCCCAGCCGCGCCACGCTGCGGCGACCGACCTGTTGCTCCAGGTTGAGCTGCCAGCGCCAGACCTTGGGCTGCTCCAAGTTGTAGTCAAGACCGTCCACGGAGGCCGTCGGCGTGCGCCCCGCCGCGGCGTTGAGAATGTCAGGGAAGCGCGGAGCGCCGAAGACGAGGATTCGATTGAAAAACGGCGGGGTGCGGACGCCCGCGATGGTCAGCTCACGGCTGCCCAGCAGGTCAAAGAACAGGCCTGCGCCGGCGCGAATCACGGTGCGGCTATTGCCGAAGGGCGACCACGCCAAGCCAGCCCGCGGCGCGAAATTGGTCCACGAGGGGTTCGTGTAGAGCGGCCCGCCCAGCGTAGGTTCGGAGTCGCGAATGAAGTCAGGCAGCGTGGCGATCTTGCCGTCGGTCTCCGTCGGAGTGGATGCGGCCTCCCAGCGGACGCCCAAGTTCAGGCTCAGGTTGTGGCGCAGCCGGATCTCGTCATCGACGAAGAAATACGGCTGGTAGTACGTCCACAGGCGCGCGGTGTCGGAGGTCGGGTCAGCGACCTCGGCGATGTTCGGGGCCCCGGCGAGCAGGTTGCGCAGAGAGTTGAAGGTATAGCTGCCGACGAAGCTCAGGTCCGAGCGCTGGTTGAAGCGGATACGGTCCACGCCGCCGCCGGCTTTGATCCAGTGGGCGCCGGTCTGCCAGCTCACGTCGCCGCTGGTCTGCAAGCTGTTGAGGGCAAAGGTGCGCGGGCGGGCGCGCGCCAAGAATCCGCCAAAGTCCGACAATCCGGTAACCGTCATCGTTCCCAGCGGCTGCCCCCGGACGAACGACAGGTCCGGGCCGATGTCGCCCCGCAGGTCGCTGGTCTCGGCGTTGTTGACGCGGCTGTAGGCCAAACGCAGATCCATTACAGCCGTCGGGCTCAATAGGGTTTGTAGCTCGGAGGAGTAAAAATGGTTGCGCGAGCCCAGCTCAAAGTTCCAAATGCCCATGTTTTCCGGCTCGCGGTTGAGCGCGTCGCTGAAGGTGTAGCGCGTGGCCAGCCGCATCGAATCGTTGAGTTGAACATCGACTTTGCCGGAGTAGAAATCCTCGTCGGTGCTGCTGGAGGCCTGCCGCTGCGCCTCCGCCGTGCCGTCTCCGAAGTCACGGCCTGTGGGGACCGGATAGAGGTCCAGGTAGGGCTGCGCTGCGGGGTTGACGTTGACCCGCTCGACGCCGCCGTCAGGTCCGGGCAAAATGCCCCGGCGGGCGTCCAACGATGGCACGGTCGGCCGCAGCGTGCGTCCCAGCCGTTGCCTGAGGGCTTCGTAGTTGAACAGAAACCAGGCGCGGTTCTTGGCGATCGGACCGCTGACGACGCCGCCGAACTGGTTGCGGCGCAGCGGCGGGATGGGGTCTTCAGGCGAGTCGAAGAAATTCTTCGCATCCAGCGCGTCGTTGCGGAAGTACTCATACAGCGCGCCGTGGAACTGGTTGGAGCCCGACGCGGAAACGGCTTCGAACAAGCCGCCGGCGGTGCGTCCGTACTGGGCGCTGTAGGGGTTGGAGACCATGTGGATCTCACGCACCGTTTCAAGGCCGAGGACCGAGCCGGCGGCGCTGGAGGGCATCGACTTCGTGGCGTCGTTGACCCAGATGCCGTCAATCTGGAAGCCGTTCTGGTTGGGCCGCGCGCCGTTGACGGAAATTTGCAAGCCCAGGCCCTGCGCCAGCCCCGTACGGGCGGCCGGAGGCGAGCTCGCGCCGGGTTGCAGGATCGAGAGCTCAAACAGGTCGCGGCCGTTGAGGGGCAGGGAATCGAGCGAATCCTTGTCCACTAGCCCTCCCCAGCCGGAGGCTCGCGTGCTGAGCGGCGCGGCGTCGGCCACGACGATGACCTCCTGCTGCTGGGCGCCGATTTCCAGCGTCATCTCAACCTGCGCGGCCCGGCCGGCCGTGAGGTCAATTCCTTCCCGAATGGCGGTGCTGAAGTTTTCGACCGAGACGGTAACGCGATAGTCGCCCGGCGGCAGCTCGATGGCGCGGAACTCGCCGGAAGCGTCGGTTTCAAGGGCGCGCTGGACGAGACCGCCCTGGTGCTCCACCCGAACCGCCGCGCCGACGATGACGCCGCCTTCGGGGTCGCGGACGACGCCTTCGAGCGAGCTGTCGGTTTGGGCCGCGGCGGATAGGGCTAATAGCAGCGCGAGGCCGAGGGATTTTACAACTTGCATGGACGGAGCGAGGCGAAACCTCCCGCTTATGCTAGCTCGTCAGGGAACAGCTCGGCGACCGATACCGCGAATCCTGGCAACAGATCGGGGGCTTCGAGCCGATCGGCGGCGCTGAGCTCCCTTGAAGCGGGGATTCCAGGCTCGTGGATCTCCACGGTGCGCGCCTCCGGGTCGACCAGCCAGATCGCTCGGCAGCCGGCGGCGAGGTACTGGCGCACTTTGCGGCGGACATCGCTGTAAGAGTCGCCGGGGCTGAGCACTTCGACGGCGAGATCAGGGGCGCCGGGGATGTTGGCGCGCAGGTTGAGGCCCGCGAGGCGTTGGTTGCCGATGAAGGCGATGTCGGGGCCGCGCAGGGTGGGCGGATCCACGGCGAGAATGAAACCGGTGTCGGACGGGAAGATGAGCCCGAGCTTCCGCTCCCGAGCGAACGCTTCCAGTAAGCGATACAGCTTGCCTGCTACAAGATTGTGCCAAGGATTCGGAAACGTCAATTCAAGCACCTCGCCCTGGTCGAGCTCGTAGCGCCGGTCCGGGGCGGGCCGCATCCGCTCAAATTCCTCGATGGTGACCTGTTGGGCCGCGGCTAAGGTAGCCATACCGCTCATTGTAGGACTTCCGGCCCGGCTCGCGGCCATAATCGGAAGAGGACCGCTCCGGCCCTGAACCTCCTGATGGCATTCTCCACGGACGAAGCCCGCGCGGCCGGCGCCGGCGCTCAGCCCTCGCTGTGGCGCGCCGTCGGCTCGGCGCTGCACGGGCGGCGGCGCGAAGATTTCACCAGCCTTCCGCTGCCGCGCGCGGTGCTGTTGCTGGCCGTGCCGATGGCGTTGGAGCTACTGATGGAGTCGACCTTCGGGTTGGTCGACATCTTTTTCGTCGGCAAGCTGGGCCCGGAGGCGGTCGCCGCCGTGGGGCTGACCGGGTCGGTCATCATCTTGATTTTTGCCGTGGCGCTGGGGCTGAGCATCGGCGCCGCCGCCACGGTGTCGCGGCGTATCGGCGAGGGCGACTGCGAGGGCGCGGCCCGCGCGGCCGGGCAGGCGCTGCTGGCGGCCACGGTGATCTGCACGCCGCTGAGCATTCTCGGCGCATTCCTGGCGCCGAAGACGCTGGCCTGGATGGGCGGCTCCTCCGGCGTGGTGGCTGTCGGCGCTTCCTACACGGCGATGATGTTTGGCGGCTCGCTGACGATTTTCCTGCTGTTCTTGAACAACGCCGTCTTTCGTGGCGCCGGCGACGCCGCCATCGCCATGCGGGCGCTGTGGTTGGCGAATCTGATCAACATCGTCCTCGACCCGTGCCTGATTTTCGGATTGGGCCCGTTCCCTGAGCTGGGCCTGCTGGGCGCGGCGATCGCCACCACCATCGGCCGCGGCTGCGGCGTGTTGTTCCAGTTTTGGGTGCTGTGGTCCGGCGATCGAAACATCCAAGTGGGCCTGCGCCACCTGAGGTTGGATCCGGCCGTCATGCGCCCCATGCTGCGGATCTCGGCCAACGGCATGTTGCAGTATCTGGTGGGTACGGCGAGTTGGCTGGGGGTGATGCGCATCGTGGCGATGTTCGGCGACGTGACGCTGGCCGGGTATACGATCGCGCTGCGGCTGATCCATTTCGCCATCCTGCCGAGCTGGGGCGTCAGCCAGGCGGCGGCCACGCTGGTGGGCCAGAATCTCGGCGCCGGGCGCCCTGACCGCGCGGAGAAGTCCGTCTGGCTGACGGCGCGCTACAACTTCACCATGCTGGCTTCCATGGCCGTGATCTTCTGGACGCTGCCACGGCCGATGATGAGCGTCTTCACCGCTGACGCCGCCACAGCCGACGCCGGCGTGCTGGCCATACGGATATCGAGCCTCGCGTACTGCTTTTCGGCATTTTCAATGGTCTTCGGCCAGGCGTTCAACGGCGCCGGGGACACCTGGACGCCGACGAAGCTGAACTTTTTCGTGATGTGGCTGTGGCAGCTTCCCCTGGCCTATGGGTTGGGACACGGGCTGGGCTACGGGCTCGCCGGGGTGCTGGTCGGCGTGGTGATCTCGATGGCGACTTGGGCGCTGATCGGAGGGATCCTGTTCCACCGGGGCTCATGGAAGCACAAGAAAGTTTGAACCGGCCTTGCGTAGCGTCAGGCTGTCTTGTGGCGCGCGGCTCCAGCCGTGCACGCGAGGCTGCGCCTCGCGACCAGCAACGCCAGCACCGGCCAATACTGCAACCGCCCGTAGAAACCCACTTCCTCCCACACCCCCAACACCGCGTAGTCGGTCAGCACGTGGTAGGACAGGCCCGCCAGCGCCGTCCACAACAGCAGCGCCGGGTGCGGGTACAGCGCCAGCAGCGGCGCGAACCAGCACAGGTACCAGGGAAAGCAGTTCGGGG
>CAYOPA010000052.1:0-399 GCA_964405625.1 uncultured Bryobacterales bacterium | reverse complement strand
GGGGCCAGCAGCAGCAGCGCCACGATCGACCACAGGGCGGCGCTCTCTCGCGGGCGCTGCGTCCGCCAGATCCAGACCAGCGCCGCGGCCAGCGCCAATGCGGCCCAGCGCGAGGCGGCGTCGGCGTCTCGGCCCGTCCACGCAAAAATCCAACCGTAAAGGCTGTCATTGTTGCGCCAGCCGCCGGCGAAGCCTTCCAGCACGCCGCCTGCCGCCCAGATGCCGTCGGCATAGGGCCACACGGCCAACGCCGCGACGGGAAAGGCCGCCCAAAGCGATTTCCAGCGCAGCCGCAGCCGGTTTTCTTGCCTTTGGAACAACAGCAGTGGCGCCAGGATCAGCGGCCACAGCTTGGCCAGGGCGGCGGCCGTCAGCGCGGCCCAGGCCGCGGCCGGCCGC
>CAYOPA010000051.1:11314-18197 GCA_964405625.1 uncultured Bryobacterales bacterium | reverse complement strand
CGCCTAGGGGCCCGCGTCTCACGCACACCCCACCCGTGGCCCTTCGCGCCCCCCGAAACAGGACACCCCAAACAACGACCTATTCTCATCTACGACGTGTGTCCATCTATACCGAAACGATGCTGAATGAGCCCCGGAGGCAGCAGTGCCCAGGGGCTACAAACATCGACGGTCCATACCTGCCAGATTTCTCTCCTCTGCTAAGGTTCTTCGACAAATGGGGCACAGAGCCCGGGAGCGCGTGAACAGCGCCGCCAATCGCACGTCCTGCTAAACATGCTCGCTCCGGACGAGCTCCACGTCGTGCGCAATGTTCTTGAAGTGATGGTGGAACCGCTCGAACGCCGTGACGGCGTCCGTTCGCGCCCGAGGCCCCAGTGAGCCGCCGGGTTTACCCGGCGGTCAATCCGTTCCAGCTACGACCAGAACAACCAACTCGGCAAGACCGTCGCGACCCGAAGCGAACACACCCGGGTAAACCCGGGTGCTCATTTGCCGGCAATAGCGGATGCAGACCGAAAGCCCATCAACCACGCTATCCGGCGGTCGCCATGCTCAGCTCACTCGAGGAGCGGGGGTTACGTCTCCAGCTCGCCCAGCCCTTCCAGCACGCCGGTGCTGTCGCCGAACGACTCGTCCCGCACGCCCATGCGGTGCAGCAGCGCCAGGTGCAAATTGCACATCGGCGTCTTCGGCGCGGCGCGCAGGCGGCGGCCCGGCCGTAGAGTCCCCTTCCCGCGGCCGGCGAGCAGTAGCGGCAGGTTCTCCTCGGTGTGCCGATTGCCGTCGCTGAGCGATCCGCCGTACAGCACCATCGAGTTGTCGAGCAGCGAGCCGCTCCCCTCATCCAGGCTGCGCATGCGGCCGAGAAAATACGCGAGCTGCTCCACGTGCCAGGTGACGATCCGTTCGTACTGCGCCCGCTTTTCGGGAATATCCCGGTGATGCGACACGCCGTGGAACGAGCCTTTCGAAATTCCTTCCAGGAACGAGTAGTCCTGTGCGCTCTGCGCGTCGCCGAACATGAACGTCGCCACGCGCGTCGAGTCCGTCCAGAACGACAGCAGCAGAATGTCGAGCATCAGGCGCACGTGCTCGGTGTGCGTGTCCGGAAGCCCCGGCGCCGGACGGTCCAGCGGGAACTTGCCCTCGTTAATCCACCGCTTTTGCGGCTTCAACGACGCTTCCAGCCGCCGCTCCACTTCACGCACGGAGTCAAAATACTCGTCCAGCCGAGCCTGGTCCGCCCCCGAGCCCTTCCGGCGCAGGTCTTTCGCCTGCTCCAGCACCGTGTCCAGCAGGCTCGTCTCGTCGCGTTGCAGCGAGTCGAGCAGCGACGGATGCCGCGGGTTCACGCTGGAGACGACCGGCGCCCGGCGCGTCCGGAACAGCCGGTCGAACGCCAATTGCGGCACGATCTCCTTCGGCACGGGCGTTTTCGGGTCCACCCATGACAGGAAAGAGCCCAGTGCCCGGGGGAACCCGCCGCCGGCGGTGTCGACGCCCGTGCGCGGAGCGTCAATGCCGAGCTCCAACGACGGCAACGGCGTGCCTTCGCCCATGCGCCGCGCCAGCAACTGGTCGATGCTGGTTCCGCCCGAGTCCAGGTCGCCGCCCGTCGTCCGCTCGACAAACCCGCCCGAGAGCCACGCCGGCACCTTCGGCCAGTGGCCGTTGCGTCCCACCGTGTTCGCGTTCCAGAGGTTCTCCAGCAGCAGCAGCTCGCTCTTGTGCGACTCCAGCGGCTTTAGATGCGGCGTCAGCTCGTAGTCTTCCCCGTCACCCGGTGGCGTCCAGTGGTCCGGCCGGACGCCGTTCGGCACGAACATGCAGGCCAGACGCAACGGCGGCTCCGACAGCTTCTCGCTCCCCTCCACGGGGGCGCCGGACGCCAGCGACTCCAGCCAGGGCAGCGACAGCGCCACGCCGGCGCCTCGCAACACGTTTCGACGGGTGATTGGTTTGCCCATGTCTCTTCTACCGCTCATAGACTAACACCGCGGCGCGCGGAAAGCCCCTATTTTGTGCCCAAAAGTCGTCGCGCGGGCCGTTTGCTCTGCTGTGGGGCCTCGGATATTTCGATATCCTGCTGGAGGTTCCGAAAGGGCGTGCTCAGCACCACCCCGCGAATCAGTGCGCGGGCGCTGTAGCCTTCCGCCTCCAGCTTGCCGAGAATCGCCTCGATCGTACACTGGTCGCCGTCGTGGCGGCCGCGTCCGATGGCGTATCCAAGCGTCCGCACAACGAGCTCCCGCAAGAAATCCTCCTTGCGTTCCAGCAGGACGGCGCGCAGCTCGGCCGGGCCGTCGAAAGTCTCTCCCGTCGGCAAGGCGCCGGAGGCGTCAACCGGCCCGCCGTCAGGCAGCTCGTCGCGCCAGCGGCCCATCCAGTCGAAGTTCTCCAGACCGAGCCCGATGGGGTCCATCAGGTTGTGGCAGGCCGAGCAGGCGGTCGAAGCGCGGTGTGCGGCCAACATCTCCCGCATGGGCGGAACCTTGCCGTTGCGCGCCTCGGGCAGCGGCGGCACGTCCGGCGGCGGAGGCGGAACCGGCGTGCCGAGCAGCTTCTCCAGGACCCAGGCGCCGCGCAGCACCGGGCTGGGCTGCTTGTAGTGCGACGTCATCGCCAACACGGACGCCAGCCCGAGCACGCCGGCTCTGCGTTCGTCCGGCCAGCTCACCCGATGAAACCCGTTCGGGGGCACGTCCACCTGCCGTTCGACTTGGTAGTACCGGGCGAGCCGCTCGGTCAGAAACGTATAGGGCGCGTCCAGCAGGTCCAACAAGCTGCGATCGGCCGAGAGGATGTAGTGGAAGAACAGCTCCGGCTGCTCACGAAGATCGGCGGCGACCTCGGGCGTATAGAAGTGTTGCAGCTCCGTTAGCAGCGGCACGGCGCGGCCGCCGATCTCCTGGGTGCCGAGCCACTGGCCGATGAACGACCCGGCGAAGGAGCGCGAGCGCGGATCGTCGAGCATGCGTTCGACCTGCGCGGTCAGCGTTTCGGGGTCTTGGAGCCGCCCCTCCCTGGCCAGCCGAAAGAGCTCCTCGTCCGGCATCGTGGACCACAGGAAGTACGACAGGCGCGAGGCGATCTCATATTGGCCCAGCGGCTCAATGCCCTGCCCTTGCGGGGCTTCCTCGGCGCGGAAGAGGAAGCGCGGCGAGATCAGGACGCCCTGGAGCGCATACTTCAGCGAATCCTCGAACGGGTCGCCGCGCTTCGCCGAGCGGTCATACAGGGCGAGAATGCGCTCCACTTCCGCCGGCTCGACGGGCTGCCTGTAGGCCTTCGGCAGCAGGTTGGTCAGCAGGCGTTCGGCGGCCCGCCGGGGATTCAGGGGCGTCTGCCCGGGCTCAATTCCAAGCAGCCGATAGTGCAGCGCGGCCTGATCGGGTGTGGGCGGCTTCTGGTCCTGGATAACAGTCAAGCTGTAGAGATCGATCGGCTCGGAGCCGTTCACGACGGACACCGTATGGATGCCGCGCGCCAGATTCACCGTCTGCACGCGCGCCGTGGCGCCGCCGTTCGAATCCACCGCATAGGCCAGCTCGCCCACGACGACGCCGTCCACTTTGACCTCGATCGTAAACGGCGTGACCGGCGGGCGTTCCGCCGAGACGCGCAGACCGTAGGCTCCGTCGGTCAGCACCGAAATCTCCGCGCGGAGCTCCTCGCCAGGCGCGAGGCGGCGGCTGGGCTTGATGACCTCCGGCGGGGGAGGGGGCGAGTGGGGAACCAGCTCATGCGAGAGGAAGACGCGGTTCAGCGGCGGCGAAACGATGGCGCGGTCGACGATCGTCCGCGCGGCCTCCAGGTAGCGCTCGATCATCAGCGGCGGCAGGTAGAGCGTCGCGCCGTTGGTGTCGAACCCCACGCCGCCTGCTTCGTCTGCCGCAAAAAGCTCGGCGATTTCGAGCTCCACGCCGAGCAGGTCGCGCACGGTATTGCGGTACTCGCGGCGGTTCAACCGCCGGGGGCCAACGTAGCCCGCATACTCGCCCGTCGTGCAGCCGGTGGTCCGCAGCCTCGTCTCGATCCAGCCGGCCACGAACATCCGGTCGTCCTCGGAGATGCGCGCATCGCCGGGCGGCATGGTGCGGTTGCGAAGCTGCGTAGCCACGTCGCGCCAGAGCGTGCGGCGGGCCGCGACATCGGAGACGTCGTCATGCTTGAGAAAATCGTGCCGGTTCTTCGCATCGGCTGGATTGTGGCAGGCCACACAATGCTCGTTCAGCACGGGACGGACCCGCTGCGAAAACGCCGCCTCCGCAGTCTCCGGCAACGGCTGCGCGAGGCCGATGGCGCCGCAACTCGCCAGCGCGCAGGCGAGGAGCCGGCGAGCTCCCGCGCGTATCATCTTCGGCAGGCGCCCTCTGCGGAGCGCACGTACGAACCCAAGCGAATCAATGAGCGGCATTTGGCGAAAGTCTGGGGAACGGGCGTCCGGGCGGCATCGTTCGCTCCCAGGCACGAGATTATACCCTGGAGCCGCGATTGGCAAACCGTATCGACGTCTTCGTCCCGTTGCCGGAACGGCTTCATTGTAAGAACGGCTCGGGCTTGCGCAACCACTCCGCGGCCCGCTCGGCCAAAGGGGTGAATCCGCGCCCGAAGTTGTCGAGGTTGGCGCGGCCGGCCGCCGGAATTGGGTTTCGTTCCAACCAGCGGACATTGCAGCAGCGGCGCATCCTCTTTGCAAACTCGGTAAGCTGAACGACGTCGTGTATCGGAGCCTCCGAGGGATTTTGCTTGCTCTGGCCTGTTGCGCCCTCGCTGCGGCTCAAGATCTTGCCACCGTTCGCGGTTTGCTCGAAGCGGGCCGTGTCGAAGAAGCTTGGAGCGCGCTCCAACAGTCTCCCGCCGCCGAGTCCGTCGAAGGCCATCTGCTCGCCTCGCGCATCCTGGAAGAGCGGGGCGATCTCCCTGGCGCGGCGGCCCAAGCTGAAGCTGCGCTCGCCGCCGACCCGCTCCACCAACCCGCCCGCTTGCAATTGGGCCGGCTGTTTTTGACCGGAAACAACCCGGAGGCCGCGCTGGACGTCTTTGTGGAGGGATTACAACCGGCTCCCTACAGCACCTTGCTGCGCCTGGGCGAGGCGCTGGCGTTGAACCAGCTCCGGCGCTACGAGCAGGCGTTGGATCGCTTTACGAGCGTTCTCGGGAGCGCCCCCGGCTTCGCGCTCGCCCTCGATGGCTTCGTCGAGGCGGCGCTAGAGCTCCAGCGCTTCGAGGAAGCCCGACAAGTCGTCAGCGACGGGCTGAAGGCAGCCCCCAGCGATCACCGCGGGTACTACCGCCTGGCGCTCATCGGTGACCGCAGCGGGAGCTCGCCCGCGGAGGAAACGGAGCGGTTGCTGCGGAAATCCATCGAGGGCGATCCGCTCTTTGGGCCGGCCTACTCGCTGCTTGGCAAGGCGCTGCAACAGCTCGAACGTCCGGAAGAAGCCGCCCTCATGCTGGAGACCGCCCTCCGGCTCAACCCAGGCGACCGCCTGGGACGCATCCAGCTTGCCCGCGCCTACCGCGTCCTCGGGCGACCCGAGGACGCCAAGCGCGAGGCCGAGACTGTCCGCAAGTTGCAAGACGCCAAGCGCGCTGATTCCGGCGTGCTACGCCGCCGTGACGCCGATTCGCCCACGGCCTCGCCTCCACGCTAGCCGTCTTCCGGCAGGGCCGCACGAGAAAACGGGCCTGAGGCTCAGCCCAGGCTCGCGTTCTCGCACTGACAGTTGACTACCAGTAGAACTTCAACGCCATCTGAATTTCCCGCGCGTTCCCCGCGCTGGTGATCCGCCCGGCGTTAGCCGCCCCGATTGAGATGTTCGGGCTCGCGAACACCGGTGAATTGGTGAGGTTGTAAAACTCGCCCCGGAGCTCAAAATTCGCGCCTTCGCGGATCTTCGAGGCGTTAAACCGCTTAGCGAGGTTCAGGTCGAAGGTTCGAAACATCGGCCCGAAAAAGAGGCCGCGCCCTGCGTTGCCGACCGTGAACTGCTCGGGCTGCGCGAAGGCGTCCACGTTGAACCAACGATCAAGCGTCTTCTCGCTTCCCAAGCGGGGATCGCCCACCACGTTTGGACGAGCCGTTGACCCGCACACGCAGCTATCCTGCGCCAAGCCTGGGTTGAGCGGGAAGCCGCCTTGCACGGTCAGGATGCCGCTTAGCATCCACCCTCCGGCGATCCAGTTCAGCGGACCGCGGATGTCGATGGCCCGTCCGGCGCCGATCGGCGCCTCGTAGTTGAACCCCAGTGAGAAGCGTTGCGGGACGGAATTCTGTTCCATGCCGCGATCGACGTTGCGGTTGTTGAGGGGATCGCGATAGCCCTCGTCGCCTCGCGATATGGTCTTTTGGAACGTATACGCGGCCAAGAAGCCGAGCCCTTGTGAAAACCGCTTCTCCGCCTTGAGCTGTAGCGCATGGTAGATCGAATCGCCGATCCAGACGTTCTCCGTGACGCCCTGCGGAAACTCGGGGAAGGCGATGAACGGCGCGATGCGGCGTCCGCGCGCTTCCGGCGCCAGATGGAGCGGTATGGCGTTGCGGTTGTAAGCGCCGTAGCCGAGGTGGGTGCCCTTCGAGCCGGCGTAGCCGACCTCGAGCATCACCGGGCCCGTCTGCTGCTGAACGTTGAAGTTCCACTGCTGCATGTACGACATCGGGTTCTTGTCCGGGTAGACCGTCACCGCCGCCGCGTTGCGGCCGGTCTTGTCGGCCGGCGCGTAGGGAATCAGGTCGAGTGTCGTGCGGGGATTGATGTCGTCGAGCGTATCGTAGCGTTGCAGATCAGCGTCGGCGAAGATCGGCTGTGGTTGCAGGAATCCGAACGCGCCGCTACTCATCGTGCCGATCGTGAAGTACCCGTAACCGCCTCGCAGC
>CAYOPA010000051.1:0-11304 GCA_964405625.1 uncultured Bryobacterales bacterium | reverse complement strand
CTTGTCCGTCATCTTGTAGGCGAAACCGAAGCGCGGCCCAAAGTTGTTCCAGTCGTTTTCCCACGGCGTCCGGCGAAAACCGTCCTGGCCGAACTGCTGGATCTGGCCCTGGGCGAGGTCGAAAACGCCGCTGCGATCCTGGACCTCGTGGTAGTAAAGCGGCGCGTCCCAGCGCAGGCCCAAGTTGAGCGTCAGGCGATCGGTAACCCGCCAATCATCCTGGATGAATGCGCCGTAGATCGAGCCGCGCGAGCCGAAGAAGCCCGGGAAAATGCGGTAGCGGAGCTGCGTCGGCATGCCGAGCATGAAGCTGGCGAAGTCAAAGCCGCTGCCCGAAAAACCGCGCTGGTCGGTGAAGGTGTTCTGGAAAGTCCACCGCGTATTGCCGGGGTTGGGTTGCAGATTGTCGGTGCGGACTTTGCGCGCCTCGCCGCCGAACTTCACCGTGTGACGATTGAAGACGATCGAGGTCACGTTCACGAGCGCCTGACTGTTCTGCAGCTCAAAGAACAGCGTATCGCCCGAGCTGCCGAGCGGCGTAAAATTCTGGAAGTCGACTGTCGGCGTGCCCTTCGGGTCGTTGCCGTCCGGCAGTCCGAAGATGCCGAGGCTGTTCGTGCTGACAGTCCCATAGCCGGCCACGGTGCGCTTTGGATAAACCTGGAACCACGACAGGTGCAGGTCGTTGGTCGCCCGTGGGCTGAACGTGTGCACGTGGTTGACGATGATCTGGTGCCGGCGGTTGGTCAACGATGGGGCGCAACCGCCCAGGCTGCCGCCGCCGGCGTCGCCGGGGAAACCGCACGGCCGCTCGCTGCTGCCGCGGACGTGGCCCAGCCGAACCATCAACTTGTCGTGAGCCGAGAAGTGATGGTCGACCTTGGCGTTGTACTCCTGCAGGTTGTCGCCCACGCCGCCGAAGGAGTTGTAGTTTCGGAACGGGTCGGCGAGCTGCGCGGCCGGGAACAGCGCCGCCATATTCCGCGCGGCGTTGCTCAGGCGGGTCTGCGGAATGGTGTTGTTCGCAAATGGGTCGCGAACGGCCGCGCCGTCGATCATCCGTGTCGTTGACGGATCGAAGATCTGCCGGCCAAATACCGGGCGACCGAGAGCGTCGGTTCCGACCTGGTTGCCAAGCAGCGAAGAGAAGTCCCCCTGGCGGAATGGCTCCAGCGGCGTCGTAAGGTTCGTGAAGGCCGCGTTGCCGCGGATGCGCTGCATCTCCATCGCGAAGAAGAAGAACGTCTTGTCACGTTTGATCGGACCGCCGATGGTGCCGCCGAAGACGTTGCGCCGCACGACCGGCCGCTGATGGTTGAAGAAGTTCCCGGCATTGAGCTTGTCGTTGCGGAGGAACTCATAGAGCACGCCGTGGAAGTCGTTGGTGCCGCTCTTCGTTGTCGCCGCCATGATCGCGCCGCTGGTTTGACCGTACTCCGCCGAAAAGCTGTTGGTCATGACTTTGAACTCTTGCAGTACGTCCGGGTTCGGGTTGACCGGGTTGCCGCTCCAGACGTGGCTGCTGGAGTGGGCGCCGTCGAGAAAGTAAGGATCCTTGCGAACCACGCCGCCGCTGGTAATCGTATCGCCGCCGCGCTGCACGACGCCGGGCGAAAGTCGCATCAAGTGCTGCGGGTTGCGTCCGAGTAGGGGCAGATCCACCATGAGCTTGTTCTCGATGGTGGTCGACTGCTGGCCGGTTTCGGTCTCCAGTAAGGGCGGGGCCGCGGTCACTTCGATCACCTCGGTGACCTGGCCTGGTGTGAGCTGGACATTGACGCGCTGCTCACGAGCCATCTGCAGGGTGACGTTCTCTTGAACGAAGCGGCTGAAACCTTCGGCTTCGACCGAGACGCGGTAGCGACCGGGTTGCAGAAAACGCACGACGTAGGCGCCGACTTCGCTGCTGGAGAGCTCGTTCATGACGCCGGTATCGACGTTCTGTATCGTCACCGACGCGCCTGGGATCGCAGCGCCGCTGGGGTCTGTGATCGTGCCGAGGATCGTTCCGGTGTTACCCTGCGCCCAGATCAAGCAGGGAGCGAGAAATAGAGGTAGCACGGCCTTCAACAAGGGGGATCGCATTGCTCAAGACTCCTGAACCGCACCTTCGCTATCAACAGCGATAGCACTGCATAGTCTACGCCGATCATTCGCGAAGAAATCTCGAACAATTCAGCGTATGTTAGTAATGTCACATTTCGACTTTCGGGATACAATGTCGCCCCAGTGGCAGTGGAAACGCGGACATTGGCATTGTTGTTCTTCTGCGGCGCCTCGCCGGGATTCTGCCAGCAGATCGTCGGCGCCGACGCCTGTTCGGGCTGTCATGCGTCGATTTTTGAACAACATCGGGAATCACCGCACGCGCTCGCCCTACGTCCTATCCTGGCCACCGACCTGCCCCGACTGCTAGAGGCGAGCGCCATTCAGGAAAGAAATGGACCTTCGTTTCACTATGTGGAGCGCGCAACAGGTCTGGAGATTACAGTTTCCAAGGCCGACAGCACGGAGCCAATGCAAGACGCGCGTGGGCTGCTGGAATGGGTTTTCGGCGGCGGCTCGCTGGGCCGAACCCCGGTTGGACGCATCGCAGGCCGCTGGTTCGAGCACCGCGTCTCGCACTACAAGCGCCCCGACAAGCTGGCCATCACTTTAGGCCATCCGCTCGAGCCCCCCCAACGAGCCGCCGCCGCGGTCGGCAGACGGCTGTCTGACACCGAGGCGCTGCGTTGCTTCAACTGCCATGCCACCGGCGTGCGTTCCGGATTCAACGGCCCGGACTTGAGCCGGATGACGCCGGGCGTGCAGTGCGAACGCTGTCACGGTTCCGGCGCCCGGCACGTCCAGGCCGCGCAGCGGGGCGATCCGGCAAAAGCCCGCGCGACAATCGATGGGCGACGCGCTCCAGCCGCCGACACGCTTGCGTTCTGCGGCCAGTGCCACCGCTCCGGCGAGCAAGACTTGGTTCCGGACGACCCGCTCAACGTACGGTTCCAGCCGATCGGGTTGGCGCGCAGCTTGTGTTTTCAGCGCAGCGGATCGCTGACCTGCACTAGCTGCCACGATCCCCACCAAGGCGCCCAGCAAGATGCCGCGCGCTATAGCGCCGTCTGCGCCCAGTGCCACCCGGCCACGAATGCGCCGGCCGGCTGCGGCCGCGCGGAGACTGCAACCAAGAGTTGTCTGCCGTGCCACATGTCGCGCCGACAGCCCACCGCGTACCTCGAGTTTACGGATCATCACATCCGCATCGTCCGCTAATAAACGCGAGGCGGCAATCTCCGTGTTACGCTCTTCCCGGGTGGCTCCCATGACGCGCCGACGACCCCTCACCCGCCGACGCTGGCTCCAATCACTGACCGCCGGCCTCACGCTGGGCGCCGGCCCGCGCGCGTCCGCCGCGGAAGCCCTGTTCGAGGAGATCCCTCCCTCCAAGAGCGGCATCCGCTTCATACACGACAACGCCATGTCGGAGGAGCGCTACCTGCCCGAGACCGTCGGCCCAGGCTGTTGCTTTTTCGACTATGACAATGACGGCTGGATGGACATCTATCTGATCAACTCCGGACCTAGCGACTTCTTTACTCCCAGTCAGCCCTTGCGCAACGCCCTCTACCACAACAACCGCGACGGCACTTTCACCGATGTCACTGTCGAAGCCGGCGTGCCCGGCGGAACCTTCGGCATGGGTTGCGCCGCCGCCGATTACGACAATGACGGCTACACCGACCTGCTGGTGACTTCCTACGGCCGCAACGTGCTCTACCACAACAACGGGGACGGCACTTTCACCGATGTGACCGAACAGGCCGGCGTCGCCGCGCCCGGCTGGCACACCTCCGCGGTTTGGTTCGACTACGACAACGACGGCCTGCTCGATTTGTTCCTGTGCAGCTTTGTTGAATTCGACTTGGATAAAGGCGTCGACTGCGGCCGCAACAAGAGCGGCAAGCGCTACTACTGCATTCCACGAGCCTTCCCGCCCACGCCATCCAAGCTCTATCGCAATAACGGCGACGGAACTTTCACGCTCGTCAGCGCAGAGACTGAGATCGAGCGGGCGCTCGGCAAAGCGCTCGGCGTGGTGGCGGCGGACCTGAACAACGACGGGCTGATGGACCTGTTCGTCGCCAACGACACCGTCCAGAATTTCCTCTTCCTCAACCGCGGCGACAACCGCTGGGACGAGGTAGGGCTGTTCGCCGAGGTCGCCTTTTCAGTCGACGGCCAACCGCGCTCGGGCATGGGCGTCGATGCGGCCGACTACGACCAGGACGGGCTAATGGACCTGTTCGTCGCCAACGTCGATCACGAGACCTACTCGCTTTACCGAAACCTCGGCGACGAGACGTTCGAGGACGCCGCTCTCGACCACGGGATCTCCCAGGCCACCCGGCTGCTGTCGGGCTGGGGGCTCAAGTTTTTTGACTTCGACAACGACGGCGAGCTCGACTTGTTGCTGGCAAACGGCCATCCCGACGACATGATTGGCGAGCATTCGCAGCAGGTCGCCTACCGCGAGCCGCTGTTGCTGTTCCAACAGCGCCAAGGCAAGCTGGCGGACATAAGCGCCCAAGCGGGGCCGGTCTTTCAGCGAAGCTATCCGGCGCGCGGGCTGGCGGTGGGCGACTTTGACAACGACGGCGCCGTGGATGTGCTCGTAGCCAATAACGGCGACGCTCCACTGCTGTTGCACAACCGCGCCGCGAAGGGCCGGAACTGGATCGGCTTGCACCTACAAGGCGTGGACTGCAACCGCGACGCCGTTGGAGCCAAGGTGAGCTGGACGGTCGAAGGCAACCGCCGTACTCGGGTCCTTACGGCCGGCGGCAGCTACCTCGCCTCCCACGACCCCCGGCTGGTGTTGGGCCTGGGCGACGCCGAAAAGGTCGACTTTGTCGAGATCGAATGGCCGCCGCCCAGCGGCCGCGTCGAGCGGCTCGTGGATGTCCCGCTCAACCGCTATTTGCGGGTGCTCGAGGGCAAGGGGGTCCAAGGCGCTGGTTAGTCTATCGGGCGGTGCAATCGCCTGCGGGCTCCACTATTCCGAATGACTTTCCGAGTTTCGCCTGTATAATTGAGGCCGCCGTGCCCTACCCCATCGATCGGCCGTTCCCTCTGCCCGCGGGTCCCCCGCTGGTCCACAAACCCGGCGCGGAGGCGATGAAAGAGTATCTGGCTGTCTTCCTCCAGCGCCGCCACGAGCGCCCGGGCCGCACGTTCGCCGATGCCGATATCTCCGAGATCATGCGCCTGGCCGAGCATCTCGACAAGGTGACCGACATCGAGATGCGCTGGATCGCCAAGGAACTGCTCGGCCGCCGGGCGAACCTGTTCTCGAACGAGGCGCAGAAGGCGCGCTTGCGGATCCTCCTGCGCAATCATGAAGAGCGCAACGATGCTTCTAGGGCGGACGGATTTGTCGCGAGACTTCTCGCCATACCGCCGATGCCCTATTTCCGACAGGCGACGGCCCTCGAATTCATGCTGAAGGCGCACGAGCTGAGCGCCGCCATCGACGCAAGCCGAGCTTTCTACATCGAACGCGGCGACGACGACCCCGATCTTGTCGATGCGGTCAATACGCTATCCGACGAGCTGGCCGGATTCATCGACGGTTTCAGCCTAAGCGACGTAGACCGGCCCGGCAAGGCGGCGCGCAGTGCTCGTTGGCGGAATGTGGCGAATTTCTTCCGGCGGCTGGACGGCCGCGTCGACCACGAAGCCAAGTGGGACGAGAAGTCGCGCGCTTGGACTAATTGGAATCGCGATATCCAGGTATTTCCAGCTTTGTATATCGGCGGCGACGAGAAACTGACCGTGGCGCGGCTTCGTAATGAAATCGCAACCCACAGCCCGGTGCGAATCGTGGCCGGCGGGCACGGATTCAATACCTCCGTCGATACGGGCGGCAAGAAAGGCCAGGGGTTGGGGACGCTGATTACTTTGGACCATCTCGTGCTGGCTGGGGACAAGCAATGGGAGGCCATTCCGGAGGAGGAAGCGCGACGGAAGTACGAATTGCAGAGCGGCAATCATGTCGTCCGCGCATCGGCCGGAATGCGGCTGCGCGATTTCACCGAAGCGATGTGGGCGGAGGGCATGGCGTTGCCGGTTCAGGGTTCGACGGATGTCCAAAGCCTTGGCGGCCTGCTTGCGACGGACCTGCACTCGACCGGTAACCGTGCGGGATTTTTGTCGGAGCAGGTGCTTGAGGCCGTCGCGCTGGACCACGAGGGCAAGGAGCACTGCTTCCTCTTGAACGGCTCCGCGGCCCACGGCCAAGAAGGCCGCTGGATCTGGCGGCAACCGACGGGCGTGACCAGGCTGTTGCGCAAGCTGCCGCCGGCTGGAGCGCTCGGGATGACGGGAGCCGTGACCGAGCTTGTGCTGCAACTTGTGCCCGCGTTTCACTTCGAAAAGAACGAGCAGTTCGTCCCTAGAACGTGGCTCGAGCGAAACATCGATCGACTGCTGGACCCGGCAGAAACGGATCCGCTATTCCGGTATGACCATGTGAGTATTTATTACGCGGGTGGGTTCGGAACCAACATCAAGTCCGTGCAGCTCAATACCTGGAAGCATACGGATCAAAGGCAGCCCGCGAACGCGCTGAAGGTGAAACGGGAGCGAGAGTTGCTGGACCACATCGGCTCGGCGTTCTTCCCTAACGCGTTGTTCGATCTCGCCAAGCAGACCGCTCCGGATCCGGTTACCGCGCAGGGAGGGCACGGAACCCTGCGGTCATTGAATAACCGGCCGGTGCAAATCCTTCAGGCCAACCATGCGTTCGCTCGGAAACTATACTTCCAGCATGACGAAATCGAGGCAGGCCTGCCCTTGCCCATCAAGGCGAACGACAAGCCGGATTACAATATGTTCCGCAAAGCTATCCAGGCGACCCAGGAGCTATTGGCGAAGGAGGAACTAAAGACCATCATTGAAGTCCGCTTTACGCCGGATGTCTCCGAAGGAATGCTCGGTCCCGGCGTGGGCGGTCCGACTTGCTATGTGGAGCTTGCCGCGTCCATGGCGATGTACTCCCGCGAGCGAATCGTGCAGGTCTTCCAGCGGTTCGACAAGCTCATGCGGGAGGAGTTTGGCGGACTGCCGCACCTGGGCAAGAAGACCTCCGTTAGCGCTGCTGAAATGGCCGCGCTTTATGGCGCGGACTGGACGACGTTTAACGAAGTTCGGACGGCCATCGATCCGGTCGGCAAGTTCCGACCCGCGACGAACGAGTTTTTGAACCGGATATTTTCATAGAAGAGCCCATGGCAGGTCGCATCATTATCGAAGTCGAACGTGGCGGCGAAGTCGTGCAGGTCACGGACGTGATCGGCCACGCTGACCGCCACGAGTCCGGCGTCGTGTTGCACGGCGAGACGAGCGCTTCACCGCGCGGCCTCGGCATTCACCTCCGCCCGCTGGACGCCGGAACCAAGGTTCAGTTCGGCAGAGTGCAGGAGCGGCAGGGTTGGGTCAACCCTCGAACCTTCTTCCTACACATCGGCCGCGCCGGATCGAATCTGGCTCTGTCGGGAGTCGACGCCGACTCCCTGCCCGAAGGCAGGTACGAGTTGAAAATCCGTATCGGGGGAATGAAGGTCAAACCCAGCTTTCCCATCGTGAAAGTTCCGAAGAATGGCGAGGTCCGCCTACGCCTGGAGGAGCGGACCTCTCGCCGGCTCGAGCTCAATCGCGGAGTGGACGATTTCGATGAGAATTCCAGAAGGATACTGAACCACCCGAAGTCCGAGTTGGACGGGATGCCGGCGCCAGAGTGGCTGACGGATGCGAAACACCGGGACGCCCGAAAAGCGGTGTTGTTGAACGTGCTCGCGAAGCTTGCGGCAATCCCGGTCGCGAGGCCCATGGAGTCGCTCAGCAGCGAAGTGGAGCACGTTTTCTTCGCGGAAATCGACCGCGTCTACTGCGCGGTCTCAGAGCGCTTTCATGATCTCGTACGCCGGCACTTTCGCAAGGACTCCGTGATCAGCGCGCCGCACAAACGGCTGCTGACCCGCATTCCGGGGCATGACCGCGAAAGGTTCACGCTGGTCAGCTATCGCGAGCCGGTTCGCCGAGGTTCCCTGCAGGCCGTCGTGGCCGTCCCGGAGAGCGGACCAGCGCATCCGCACTACGTCGATCTCGATATCGACGGCGCGAACCCGGGAATGGATCTGGTGACGTTCTTCATCCACTTCGGCGAGATTCTGGACCCCGCGGCCACGGATCACCTGAGGCTTGTAAAGCGGCTCGACCACGCGCAAATCAGAGATTTCCTGTATTACGACGTGAGAAAGGCGTGATCCGAGTCGACGAGGCGGTCCGCGGACCGGATCGAGATGATCGAGTTACTGGTCTGGCTCAGCTACGAAAGCTGTTCCCGGTAGAACCCCACTTCTTCCATCCCCCTTCCCGACCGCCAGGGGCAGCCGTGCGGCCGCCCCTGGCTGGGTACAACTCCATACTGAACTGAGTCAGTTACCGGAATTCGATCGTCCGAACGGCGATCATCGTCCCGTCGGTGTCGCCCTCGACCGTCACGCGCGGCGTGGACTTCTCGGTCACGCCTTCGAGCTCGGCCGCAGCCTTCTCATTGCCGGCTTCGTCGAACGGCAGGAAGCGGCCGTCCGGTAGCTCCACGCCGAAAGCCATGGTCGAGGCGTCAACGGGACAGGCCGCCTGCGGAGATTGCTGCTTGCAGATCGCGTCCGCCAGGAGACCGCCCCAAACATCGTGCTCGGCCGCCGCCAGGGGCAGCGAGAATGCTAGTAAGAGCGTTGCCATTGTCAGTTTCATGTCTGAGTCCTCCAATTTGAGTACTTCAGGCGCACCATTCGAAAAGCAGCCCAATGGCCAAACCGGTAAACGTTTTAAGAATCAGGAACTTTACATTCGATCTGGTAGAAACATCACATGAAATAGATACACGATATGGGCGGGCATACCGATCATTTCTACCTACGGAGGACCGTTTAGCCCGGCGGCGGATAGACTATCTTGCCCAGAATCGCCCGCCCGCTCGCCCCGGTCGCCGACGGCAGGCTCGCCGGGCGGCGATGCCAGGTTTCATGCGCCAGGATCGCAAACGCCATCGCCTCTTTGGCGTCGCTGTCTACTCCTAGATCATTCGACAAACGCACTTGCGTGTCGGGGAGCTGCGCCTTGATCCGCCGCATGATTTCCGGGTTCTTGACGCCGCCGCCGGAGACGATCAGCTCATCCAGACGCATCCGAGGCGAAACAAAACGGTCGATCGAGTCCGCGATGCTCGCGGCCGTCAGCGCCGTCACCGTGGCGACCAAGTCCGCCGCCGGCAGGTCTTCGTGGAGCAGGATCGCGACCATCTCGGCGCCGTATTGCTCGCGACCGCAGCTCTTGGGAGGGCTGCGGCGAAAGTACGGCTCCGCCAGCAGCTCTTCGAGCAGCTCCTTGCGCACCGTCCCCGAGGCGGCCATTTTGCCGTTCACGTCGAAGCTCTGCACGCCGCGCGAGAACTGCGAAACCAACTGGTCAATCAGCATGTTGCCGGGCCCGGTATCGAACGCCAACACCTGCTCCGGCGCGGCGCCGGGCGGAATGGCCGTCAGATTGGCGATGCCGCCGATGTTCAGCGCGGCCCTGCCTCTGGTCGGTGAACGGTAGAGCAGATAGTCGACGTAGGGAACAAGCGGCGCCCCTTGGCCGCCGAGGGCCATATCCGCCGGGCGAAAATCCGCGACCACGGGCGCGCCCGTCACCGCTGCAATGTAAGCCGGCTCGCCGATCTGCAGGGTGCTCGCGACCAGCCGGCCGCCGATGCGGCTGGGCGTGGCTTGGTGATAGATGGTCTGGCCATGGGAGCCGACCAGCTCGACCGTTTTGGGGTCGATACCGCGGCGCCGGCAGGTTTCGAGAACCGCCTCGCCGAACAGCAGCCCCAGGGCCGCGTTGAGCTGGCTGATGGTGGCCGTATGCGTCGCCGAGTTGGAGGCGGCCAGCGTCTCCAGCCGGATCTCCTTGGGAAAAGGGATCGTCTCGAAGGCAAGCAGGCTGACGCGCTGCTCAAAACCTTCGCCGTCGATTTGGGTTAGGGCTACGTCGATGCCGTCGACCGACGTGCCGCTCATGATGCCTGCAACCAACATAGTTTATTTACGGGTAGGGTTTGCGTAGGGGCGGCCGGAAGGCCGCCCAAAGCCCGCCGATCTTCCTATCTCAACCGGTGTTGGGCGGCCTTCCGGCCGCCCCTACGCACCCTCTTCGAGCTTCGTTTTGAGCTCGTGCAACAACGTCAGCGCCTCAATCGGACGCAGCTCGTCCAAATTCAGCTCGCGCAACGTCTTGAGCACGCCGCCGGGATCCGCCTCAAAAATGGCGGCCTGCACGGGAAGGGCCGTGGAAAGCTCCTCGGAAACGCTCACCTCTCTCTGCTCATGTTTGCGCAACACGGCCCGCGCGCGCTCCACCACTGCCATCGGCAGCCCGGCCAGCCGCGCCACCTCAATGCCGTAGCTGCGGTCGGCCTTGCCCGGCTCCACCTTGCGCAGAAACACCGCCCGGTCGCCCGCTTCCTTCACGCCCACGTGCAGATTGACCACGCCCGGCAGCAGGTCCGCCAGCTCCGTGAGCTCGTGGTAGTGCGTCGCAAACAGCGTTTTGGCGCGTGTCTTCTGGTGGATGTGCTCGACCACGGCCCAAGCGATCGACAGTCCGTCAAAAGTGGAGGTGCCGCGCCCGATCTCGTCGAGCAGGATCAGGCTCTTCGGCGTGGCCGTGTTGAGGATCTGCGAGGTTTCCGTCATCTCCATCATGAAGGTGGAGCGCCCCATCGCCAGGTTGTCGCTGGCGCCGATGCGTGTGAACACGCGGTCGATGATCGGCAAAATCGCTCGCTGCGCCGGCACGAACGAGCCCGCCTGCGCCAGGATCGCGATCAGCGCCGCCTGCCGCAGATACGTTGATTTGCCGCCCATGTTCGGGCCGGTAATCAGCGCCAGCAGGTGGTCCGAGCCGTTGAGGTAAACGTCATTCGGGATGAACCGCTCGCCGCCTTCCTCCTCGCTGAGCTTCTCGATGACGGGGTGTCGTCCGGCGACAATCTGGATCTCCCCGTTGTCGGTCATCTCGGGCTTGACGTAGCTCGACTCCGCGGCCGTCAGCGCCAGCCCCTGCAAGACGTCGAGCTCGGCCACGGCCGATGCGGACCGCTTGATGCGCCCTGCCTCGGCGGCGACGGATTGGCGCAGCTCGTCAAAGATCCTGCGCTCGATCGCCTCGATACGGTTCTCGGCCTCAAACACCTTGCGCTCGTAG
>CAYOPA010000050.1:0-18227 GCA_964405625.1 uncultured Bryobacterales bacterium | reverse complement strand
TAGCGCTTGCCAAAGACGTAAGCGGCGGTGGTCTGGTCCTGGGTGGCGTCGTAGACATAGCCGTTAAGCACCAGCCGGTCGCTCTGCGTCTCTAGCGACCCGAAGACCAGGTAACGGGCGGTGACCGGGGGCTCGGCCCAGCCGGCCAACCACAGGCCACGGGCGCCGGGATCACCGGGAAAATCGCGCCCGGACTTCAGATCCTCGGGCTTAACCGGCGCCGTGCGCGGGTAGAAGCTCTTGGGGACCATGTCGAGCCGGGCGGAGGCTTCCAGGTCGTTCCACAGGGTGTTGTTGAAGGCGCGCTCGATTTCGGTTCCGACCAAGCCGCGCAGGTCAGGGACGGCGATGCGCGGATCGGCGCCGCCTTGGCCTAAAACGACGCCGGACAGATCCGTCGTCTGCGCGAAGGCCAGCCCGGGGAGCGTCAGGAGTAGAGCAAGAAGGATTCGCATAGGGTCCAATTCCTCAGTCAAGCTTGAAGGTCATCTCCACGCTGATCGAGTCTCGGCGGAGCAGGGGCGGCAGGCGCTGAAATGGGTTGATGTATTGCACGGCCCGGTGGGCGGAATAGTCCAGCGTTCGGTTGCCGCTGGAGGCAACGACGCGGATATCTTCGATGTTACCGTTTTTGAGGATCGTGAACCGGACGACCACGGGGGTGTCGGTGCGTCCCGATACCTGCCCCATCGTCTTGGCCCACTCCTCGGCGAGCTTGCGCTGGAGCGCCTCGGCATACCACGCAAAGCCCTGCCCGAAGGGGTTGCCGCCGCGCATGCCGACGCCGCCAACCGAGCTCTCGGCGCCGGAAAAAATCGGGCTGGTGGCGCGGGCGCCGGTGGTCGAGCTGATCTGGTTTTCGACCTTCGCCGGTGCGGTTTTCTGCTCCTGCTTGGGCTCTTCGCGCTTCGGCGCGGGCCTGCGCTTGGGCTCCTCCACCGGCACGGCTTCCGGCGGCGGCTCGGGCTCCGGCTCGGGTCGCGCGGGCGGCTCGGGCTCAGGGACGACCGGGACGGTGTGCTCAACGGGGTTGGCGACCGGATTGGGCTGCGCGCGGGGAGCGTTGAGGGGAATCCCCTGGACGACGTTCACAGCCACGGCGGCGCCCTCGTCGCCGTCAGGGTCGCCAAACTGGAACGGCGGCGGTTGCAGCCAGGTCCAGACCAGCATCAGCAGAAACAGCGCTCCGTGGCAGCCCAGCGACACCGCCATGGGGCGCTTGAGGCGCTCTTCCTTGAGCTCCATGTCGGGGTCGAGATGGAGTCTCAACCGCCACCCCCCGCCGGATTGCTCTCCAAAGGCTTGGTGACCATCTGGACGGCGATCTTGGCTTTGCCGCACTGCTCGACGATGGGCGAGATGACTTCCCAGGGCGTGGTCTTGTGGGCGCGCAGGTAGACCCCGGGCGTCTTGTCGACGCCGGCGGTGAAGTCGTCGATCACGCGGGCGGCAATGTCATTGGGGGCGATCGGCTCGGTGTTGTAGAAGACCATGCCGTCGCTGGTGATGTTGATAAAGGGATACTCGTGCTGCGACGCGGCGACTTCGCGCGTCTGGGGCACGTCAATCTCCAACCCAAAGTCGAAAACGCCGGCGGTAATCATAAAGATGATCAGCAGCACGAGCACCACGTCGACGAACGGCGTGACGTTGATTTCGGCCAGCGGCTCGTCGTGCGCCGAGGGGCCCTGGGTGGAGAATCCCATCTTTCGATCTAGCCTCGCGGGTCGCGCGTCAGCGGACGGGGCACGAGGTTGACCTCTATGCCGCCGGCGCGGCACTCGGCCAGCACCTGCGCGACAATTTCCCAGGGCGCCGTTTTATGGACGCGAATGTAGATTTTAGGTTGCGCCGGATCGGCTCTTTTTGCCGCCGGGGCGATATCGTACAACGACACAAAGGCGTCATTGAGCGCCAATCGGCCGTCGGAGGCGATCTGCAAGGTCAGGAAATCCGTCTTGGGCGGCGCGGTGGAAACCGTGGTGGGCGGCACCTGCACCTGCAAGCCGAATTCAACGACAGCCGCGGTGATCATGAAGATGATCAGCAGCACCAGCACCACGTCGACGAACGGCGTGACGTTGATGGAGGCGAGCGGCTCGTCCTCAGCGGCGGATGGCGCTAGTCTGGTTGACCGCTTCATCTTCGTCTCCGTAGTCGCGCTCGGCGAGGTTGTAGAACTCCAGCCCAAAATCTTGCATGCGGGCGCGGATCTCGCGGATCTGCTGGGAGAAGTAGTTGTAGAAGATCAGCGCCGGAATGGCGGCGCCAAGGCCGAAGGCGGTGGCGATGAGCGCTTCGGCGATGCCGGGCGCGACCGCGCGCAGCGTGGCGCCGCCGGCGGCGCCCAAGCCCCGGAAGGATTGCAAGATGCCCCAGACCGTGCCGAACAGGCCGATGAAGGGAGCGGCCGAAGCGATGGTCGCCAGCCAACCCATCGACTTTTGCAGGCGCGCGGTCTCTTCGTTCGCCGCCAGCAGCATCACGCGCTCGATGGCGTCGCCGGAGCGGATTCTGCCGAACTTGTTGACCTGCCGGGCGAGCTCTTCGTAGCCGAACTCAAAGATAGTGACCAACGGGGCCGGGCGATACTGTTCGCTGGCGGCGTTCATGTCGGCGAGCTTGCCGACCCGGCGGAAGGCCTTGAGGAAGAGGCTGTCCTTGGACGCGGCCGTGCGCAGCAGGCTGTATTTCGAAAAGGCGATGGCCCAGGAAAAGACCGACATCACCACCAGGGTCAGCATGACGAGCTGCGCCAGCGGACCGGCTGAAAGGATCAGCTCCAGCATGCCAGTCTCGATGCCGCCCGAGCCCAGGGCCGCATCCATGACTTCATCGGTAACGGGATCTTCGGAAGCGGGGGTGATTTGCAGCAGGAGCGCGAGCGGAGCGGTCAGATTCAAAGCGGGTCCTCGAATTTCTGTGGTCGGGGAGTGGGTATGATCGGGGCGCTGCCGGCGTCCGACTGAACGGCCCCTGGCGAATAGGACCTGATCCGGGAGTTTCAGTGCGACGCGATACCCAGAATCTAGCACAATAGAAAGAGTCAGCGCCCCATCACGGCTATTTGATGCTCCACGAGCTCCACATCGAAAGCTACGCCGTTGTCGCTGAGCTGCGGGTTGGCTTCGAGCGTGGGCTGAACCTGCTGACCGGAGAGACCGGCAGCGGCAAGTCGATCGTCGTGGACGCGCTGGGCTTATTGCTCGGAGGGCGGGCGGAAGCCGGCGCGATCCGAGCCGGGGCGGACAAAGCGCGGGTTTCGGGGCGGTTTGAGCTGACTGCCACGCCGGAGCTGCTGCAACTGCTGGCCGAGGCCGGCCATGAGCTGGAAGACGGCGAGCTGCTGATTGAGCGCGTCTTGCAGGCCAACGGCAAGAGCCGCGCTTACGTCAACGGCAGGCCGGCGCCGGCCGCGCTGCTCAAAGATCTGGCCGAGCACCTGGGCGATATCCACGGGCAACACGACCAGCAGCAGCTCTTTTCCACGCAGGCGCAACTGGAGATGTTGGACGCCCACGCCGGAGCGGCTGAGCTGAAGGCGGCGATCGGCGAGGCTTGGCGCGAGTGGCGCGAGCTGGCCAAGAAGCTCGCCGAGCTGCGCGGGGCCGAGCGGGACCGGCTGAAGCTGCTGGACCTGTACCGCTTCCAACTCAAGGAGATCGAGGGCGCCAAGCTCCAGCCCGGCGAGGACGAGCAGCTTGAGCAAGAGCGGCGCAAGCTGCTCAACGTGGCGCGGCTGCAAGAGTCGGCGGCGGCCGCCTACGACGCGCTGTACGATTCGGGGCAATCGGCGGCGGCGCAGCTCAAGGCGGCGAACCTGGCCCTGGAAGAGCTGTCTCGCTTTGACACGGCGTTCGAGGGGCAGCTCAAGAGTCTGACCGAAGCGCGCGCCGTGATCGAAGACGCCGCCTTCGAGCTGCAAGGTTACTTGGACGATCTGGAAGCCGACCCGGCGCGCCTGGACGCGCTGGAGGAGCGGCTGGCGACGATTGAGCGGCTGCGGCGCAAGTACGGCAAGACTTTGGCGGAGGTGATCGCCTACGGCGCGGAGATAGCCGCCAAGGTCGCCGAGCTGGATGACGTCGATCAAGCGGCGGAGCGGATTGAAAAACGTCGCGCGGCGGCGGCCGGGCGATATCGTGAGCTCGCCCGCGAGCTCTCGGCCAAGCGGCGCGCGGCGGCCGCGGGCTTGGCGGAGCTGGTGCGGGGCGAGCTGGCGTCGTTGGCGATGGAACGGGCGCGGTTCGAGGTGGCGTTTGAGGACGGCGAGGAAGAGGAACGCTGGACGGCGCGGGGCTGGGACCGGATTCGGTTTGAGTTCTCCGCCAACGCCGGCCAGCCGCTCAAGCCGCTGGCGCAGGTGGCCTCCGGCGGCGAGCTTTCGCGCGTCACGCTGGCGCTCAAAAGCGGACTCTTGGCGAAGTCGCCGGGGGAGGGGGGCGTCTCGCGGACGCTGGTGTTTGACGAGGTGGACACGGGCGTCGGCGGCCGCGTGGCCGAGGCGATCGGGCGGCGGCTGAAGAAATTGGCCGCCGGCAGCCAGGTGTTGTGCGTGACGCATTTGCCGCAAATTGCCGGGTTCGCGGACGCGCACTACTTTGTGGAGAAGATGGAGAGCAAGACTAACACCTACGCCTCCTTGGTACGGTTGGACGAGCGGGAGCGCGTGAAGGAGCTGGCCAGAATGCTGTCCGGATCGCAGGTCACCGCCGCCGCTTTGGAGAACGCGGCGCAGTTGATTGTTCGTGAGCCGTGAGCAGTGAGCGGTGGGCCGCATGAAGACCGGTCAACCGATCAACCGTGAACCTTATGAATAGTGCCGCCGATTTGGATCTGGATTTTGTCGCCGCTACCGCGCGGGAAGCGGGGCGGGCCATTTTGGAGGTCTATGGAACCGACTTTTCGGTCGAGTCCAAAGCCGACGAGTCGCCGTTGACGGAGGCGGATTTGCGGGCGCACCGGATTATTACGCGGCGGCTGCATGAGCGCTACCCGCACGTGCCGATTCTGTCGGAAGAGAGCTCGCAGCAAGCCGAGTACGCGGTTCGCAAGGGCTGGCGCCTGTATTGGCTGGTGGACCCGCTGGACGGCACCAAGGAGTTCGTCAAGCGCAACGGGCAGTTTACGGTCAACATCGCGCTGATCGAGAACAATCGGCCGGCGGCGGGCGTGGTCTTCGCGCCGGTGCTGGACTGGCTGTATGTGGGCTCGCCCGCCGGGGCCTTCAAGAGCGAGCAAGGGGGCGAGCCGGTTCGGCTGACGGCCCCGACGGAGCGCAACGGCGACAAGCTGGTGATTGTGGGCAGCCGCTCGCACCCTTCCGTGGAGCTGGCGGCGTTTGTCGAAGAGCAGAAGAAATCCTACGACGAGGTGGAGTTTGTGGCGATGGGCAGCTCGCTCAAGCTGTGCATTGTGGCCGAGGGCAAGGCGGATATCTACCCGCGGTTCGGCCCGACGATGGAGTGGGACACGGCCGCCGCGCACGCGGTGGTGAGCGCTTCCGGGCGGCGGGTGATCGCGCACGGGACGGATGACGACTTGCCGTACAACAAGGAAAACTTGTTAAACGGCTGGTTCGTGGCGCGGTAGGAATCTGGGGAGAGCCCGTGGCGCAGGCGCCTACGCCTGCCGCCTCGACCCCCAGGTCGAGGCTCGCAGATTGCCGTCGTCACCGGCGCTCAATTGATATAGCCCAGTGACTTGAGCTTGTCGCGCATCTCCGGCGTCTCTTCGCCCGTCAGGTCGTCATCAGCGTCGTAGCGGCGGGCGCGGAGAACTTCCATCGTCGTCTTGTCGAGCGTTGGGGGCGCCTCGTCCAGCATTCTCTTTTCGTCAGGATCCGTCTTGAGGTTGTATGCCTCCTTCTCGCCCGTCGAGGAAATGATCAGCTTTTCATCGTCCACCACGACGGACGCCAAATCCCCCGGCATCCGCCACTCGGTCAGGCAGCAGTAAACCTCCGAGAGCGCGTGCTCCCGGCCGCGTCCCCAGGCGGTTCCCGAAATCCCGGCCGGCGGGTCGAAGCCCAACATCGCCGCCGCGGTTGGGAAAAAGTCCACGTGCTGCATCGCCGGACCGACTTCAAGAGGCTCCGACGCCCGGCTCTTGGGGAGCTTCACCAGCAGCGGAACGCTGATCTGGTTCTCATAAAGGGTCTCCCCATGCACCAAGTGGCCGTGCTCCATGAACGATTCGCCGTGATCGGAGGTGATGAACAGCAGCGTATCGCCGGTCAGGCCGCGCCGCTCGAGCTCGTTGAGAAAGCCGTCGAGGACGCGGTCCATCTCGCGAAACTCCGCGTTGTACTGCCCCATGTAGTACTCCAGCCGCTCGGGCGGGACTTTGGCTCCGGTCTTGACGGCGGCGAAATCCTCATCCCAAGTTTCCGGTCCCACGCCGGAGGGCGCTTCGACAAAGACGCCGTCATCCTGCTCCACCGGCAGGTAGGGAGTGTGCGCGTCAATAAAGTTCATAAACAGGAAGAAGGGTCGCTGTTGATTCCTGTCCAGCCAGCGCAGCGCCTCCACCCGGACCTCTTCGGCGCGGCGGGCCATCGGGCGGAAACGGTCGAAGGCGATGGTGCGCCGAGCCAAGCTCGTCGGCATTCGGCCATAAAGCAGCAGTCCCGGCTTGATCTTGTCGGTGTCGTGGTTGATCTGGTAGATCCAGAGCATGTCCCGCGCCAGAAACGGCGGGCCGGGAATCGAGTCGTAGTGCGAAAAGCCCTGGTCGAAGTTGTAGCCGGACATGTAGCCGAAATTGCCTGACACGCCGCCTGTGGCGTAGCCCAGGTCCGACATCGTCTCGGCGATCGTGTCCACGTCGGTGCGCAGCGGGGAGACCCTTTGCGGCAACTGCTTCTGATTGAAGCGGCCGCGGTGAGCGCCGTGCTGCCAGGGGAACAGCCCGGTAAACATGGAGCCGTGCGAGGCCGGCGTCCAGGAGGAGTTGGCGTGGATTTTGCGCACCAGCTCGAAGTCGCCGCGCTCGGCGCGGGCCTTGAGCAGCGGCATCGTTTCGCGCGGATAGCCGAACAGATCCAGATGGTCGGCGCGCACGGTGTCGAGGACAACCAGGACAAAATTGCCCGGCGGCGGGGTCTGCGCCAGCGCCGGAGGCCGACGGACGGTCCGCCAACCGTAGCCGGGATGGGAGAACAGCATGGCGGCGGCCAGCGCGCCCGCCAGCGCCAACTGCGGGACGAGCGCCGCGCCGGGGAATCGTGGCTTGGTCCCGACGAATATCCACGCCCAGGCGACCGCCGCGACCGTCGTCATCGCGCCGACCACGGCCGTGATCAGCCCGGTGCGGTTGGCTTCCGGCAGCCGTGAAAGCTCGACCTCCAGAAGTTGCGCGCCGCAGAACGCCGCGCTGACCGCAACCAAGCTCGCCGCCGCCCAGCCGAAGCGCCCCCGCCGGCCTGGCGGCCCCAGCAGCGCCAAGGCGATCACAAGCAACCCCGGCAGGGCCCACGCGCCCGCCTGCGTGAGCGACTCCCGGTGGTCGCCGACAATCTTTACAAAGACCGAGGCGTAACCCAACACGGCGACCAGGAAGGACAACCGAATCCAGTCGTCCCGCGAGACGAGGAGCTTGGGCCGAATCAAGGCAAGCGCGGCGACGACGGCGGCCGTCCCGCCAGCCCCGCCCAAGCCGAAAACGAAGGCCTGGACAAGCCAGTCAAAAGGCGTCAGCGAGACCCCCAGCCAGCGCACCAAACCAGTCTCGACCAGCGAATGGGTCAGGCCCGCCAGCAGCCCGATCGACACGGGAATCCACAGCCGGGGCAGGAGCAATCGAATCCCCATACGATTCTCCGAGTCTATCAGCTCACCGCCGAGGCTCCGGCCGTACCCGGGAGAGCTCGTCGCCCGCCAGCCCCAGGCTACGGAACACGGCGCTGAGCGCGACTCCGTGGCCACACCAGGAGCCCGACCAACGCGATACAACCCCGGCTGGGTCCACATGGCCAGACCGGCCGGGCCGTCACGTTGAAAGTCGATGCGCCGGGCCATCAGCAGAGTCAGCCCCCCGCCGCGCCCAGGCCCGCCGCTCCGAGGAGTCCGCCGGCTCGATCCGTACTAGGCTACTGAATGTACCCGACCGCGGGCAGGGTAGTTCTGCCGCAGTGCCCGTCCGTGGCCCAAAAGCCGGGGCGAGGCCCCCAAACGCCAACAATCGAGGCAAGCAGCCTTCGCCGCTTGCAAAACCGAGCGCTCAAAGCGTTCGCGGCCCTGGATAGCGGAACCCAAGGCCGCGTGAGCAGCATACCAAAGAGCCGCCGGCGGGGCTACCAGGGCATCTGGCGTTTGGTGTACTTGCGGCCCTTATCGGCAACTTCAGGGCTGGCCCCGGCGCCGATCATCACGCCTTCGTCGATCATCTCGGTGACGTCGTTGAGGCGCACGGTGTTCAGGAACGCCAGGCCGTTCGCCTTGCAGGCCGCCAGCACGCGCGAGCGCGCCTCGGCCATGCGCGGGTGCAAGGTGTCGTTGGCGCCGTGACCGTCGGGCAGATCCAGCGAGATGCCCATGTCTCCGGGCCCCCATTCAGCAAAGCCGACGCCGGGGACGGCGCAGACCAGGTCGGCGTTGGCCAGCGCGTAGCGGTCTTCCACCTTCAGGCCCAGCAGAAACTCGCCTTTGGGATTCAGCGGCCAGGGGTCGGCGACCTGCATGTACTGCTCCCTGGAAATCCCCCAGATCTCCGACGCATAGCCTTGGCTGCCGTTGCCCAACAGGCCTTCGCCTAGACCGGGCACCCTCGGTTGGGCCCGAGGATACCGAGCGGCGCGCACCAGCCACTTGATCGCCTCGGGGTCGCGGGCGTGGCACAGCAGGATGCCGTGAATGCCGCAAAGCAGAGCCTGCTGGGCGACCCAGAAATTGGCCCGCATGTGAATCTCGTCGATGCCCAGCACGGGCAGCGTCGCGATGACCGCCGGCGTGCGGTGGCCGCTCTTGGTCGGCCCGCCGTCCACCAACCCCTTCATAAAGCCGCGCAGGGCGGTGAAGTCCAGCGGGCCGTGCTCCATCTCGTAGTTGATGTAGTCGGCGTGGGTTTTGGCCAGGGCCTTGCCCTGCTCGTAGCCGCCCTGGCCGCCGGTGTAGTAAATCGGCTGCTTGGATTCGAGCAGCTCGATGGCCTTGTTCACTCTCTTTGGCTTCCAACTGGAAGCCTGGGCGGCGGCGGGGGAGGCGGCGGCGCTCGCGGCCGCGGCGGCGACCAACGGGGTCGTGAGAAATTGCTTGCGGGTCATCGCAAGGAACGATATCTCTACCGGGTGGGCTGCGTCAAGCGGGATTTCCGGATAAACTAGCGGCCGAATGCGAAAAGCTCTCCGCCTGGCCGCCCTGCTGTTCCTCGCGCTCGCCGACGCGCGACCGCAGCAGCCGCGCAACATCGTCTTCATTTTGGCGGACGACCTGGGCTGGGGCGACATCAGCGCCAACGGGGCGACCAAGGTCCGCACGCCCAACATCGACCGCATCGCCGCCGAGGGCCGCCGCTTTACCGACGCGCATTCGCCCCACTCCGTCTGCACCCCCACCCGCTACGGCCTGATGACCGGTCGCTACTCCTGGAGGACTTGGGCGAAGACAGCGAACGTCTGGTCCGACGACCCGCTGCTGATCGAGCCCGACCGCTTCACCTTGCCGATGCTGCTCCAGCAAGCCGGCTACCGCACCGGCATCGTCGGCAAGTGGCACCTGGGTTTCGGCCGGCCGGGCGGCGAGAACTGGGACGACGAGTTTGGCGTGGACCTCAACAAGACGATCGCCCCGGGTCCGCTCGAAGTCGGCTTCGACTACTACTTCGGCATCCCTCACGTCGGGCAGTTTCCGCATGTCTTCATTGAGAACCGCCACGTCGTCGGGCTGCGCCAGGGCTCGCCGATCCGCATGGTCCGCGACGAGCGCTGGATTCCGCGAACATCCTATCTAGAGCGCTACGGATATCCCCCTCGGCACACCTTTGAGGGCGGCGAAGGAGCAATCTACGAGCAGGGCGACGTGGCCATCGAGCTGACCCGGCGCGCCCAAGCCTGGGTGCGAGACAACGCCGCCGCGCCGTTCTTCCTCTATTTCGCGCATCGCAACGTCCACGGCCCGATCGCGCCCAATGAGCGTTTCCAGGGCAAGAGCCAGCTCGGCGCCTACGGCGACTTCATCCTGGAGCTCGACTGGTCGGTCGGCGAAGTCCTGGCGACGCTCGACGAGCTCGGCCTCACCGAAGACACGCTGGTGATCTTTTCGAGCGACAACGGCGCGGTGCAGGGCGGCGGAGTCCGTCCGTCCGACGGTTTCGTGGACCGCGACGGCCACCGTGCCAACGGTCCCTGGCGCGGCCAGAAGACGGAGGCTCTGGAGGGCGGCCAGCGCGTGCCGCTGCTGGCGCGTTGGCCCGGACGTATCCCGGCCGGAACGACCTCCGACGCGCTGGTCGCTCTGACCGACACGATGGCCACCTTCGCTGAGCTGCTGGGACGCAAGCTCCCCGACGGCGCAGGCCCGGACAGCTTCAGCTTCCTCGGCGCCTTGCTCGACAAGCCGCCATCGGGGCCGGTTCGAAACATTCTGGTGCAAGACAGCTATCGCGGGGGATTCGGCGTGCGCGAGGGCGACTGGAAGCTGCTGATGTTTCAAAACGGCGGCGGCCTGGGCTGGAGCCACTTTGATAACGACCGCGACCAGCCCCTCGGTCAGCTTTACAACCTGCGCGAAGACCCGGCCGAGCGGAACAACCTCCATGAGCGGGAGCCCGCCCGGGTGCGCCGGCTGCTGGAGCTGTTGCGCTCCATCCGGCGGGCCGAGGGCAGCCGGCCTTTGTAGCCCTCGGAATCGACAGCCGGGCCGCGTCAGGCGATTCCTTCCGGTCAACTCCATCGAACCCGCCTGCCGGGCCGGGACGTAGTTCGCTTCGACATGTCGCTATTTCGTCGCCTATTGCTTGCCGCGCCGCTCTGCTTGAGCTTGCAGGCGCAGCCGCTGGACTTGGTGTTTACGCTTGAAACCACGCCAGGAACCGAGCAGGCGACCGGCTTGATCCGTCCCAGCGAGCTGGGCGACCACGACCGCGCCGGCGTTGTGGCATTTCATCGTTCGGCGGAGCTGGCGCTGGCGCTGACGGCGGAAAAGGAGCGTCTGCGCCGAAAGCTGGAGGAGGTCGGCGCGTACGTCGGCGTGGCGATCGGCATCAATGACGGGGCCCCGCTGAACCGCAGCTTTACCGTCAACTTGGCCGAGGCGATCGGCAAGGCCGGGACGGAGCTCTCCTCGAGCCCGTCCGATCGCAAGCGAGCGATCCTGGTCTTCTACGCGGGCGAAGACCCCAGCCTCGCCGCCCACATGGAGGCGCTGGAGACCATGCTGGAGTCAAACAAGATCCGGCTGTATGGCGTGCTGGTGTTTCGCACCGATATGACCGGACCGGCCGGGATGCCTAGTATCGGCCGCCCCGGCGTCCGGCGTCCCGAGCCGATCCAGTCGCCGATTGTCACTACCCGACTGCTTTCCCGACTCGCCAAGCGCTCAGGCGGCAAGGTCTTTGAGACGAATTGGCGATTGCACAAGATCCTGGAGTCGGCGCGGCGGCCGTAACGGTTGATCAGTTGATCGCGCTGGTGTCCTGTCTCTGAAGTTCGTACACAAAGAAGGGGCGGTGCAGCGATAGCCCCGGGCTGAAGCCCGGGGCTGATGCCGACCACACGTCTCTGGCGCGAAAAGCCTTGCATGTTCTGCGGCCTCCCCCCGGCTCATTCGCTCATTGGTACACGGACTTGAGAGGCAGGACGCTAGTCCAGCTCGGGGGCGATTTGGTCCGGCGTCGTGACGCCGGGCGGCAGCTCCAGGATCTGAATGTTGCGGAAATAGATCTCAGCGCCTTCTGATTCCAGACAGAGATAGCCCTTCTTCTGGGTCGCTTTCGCCAACCCGTTGACGAATTTGCCGTTGACCGAGAGCTTCACCACGCCGTCCACCGCCACCACGTCGTAGACGTTCCACTGGCCACGCTCCTTGGTGCGGTTTTCGATTGAACGGCTGCGCGTCCCGCGCGGCGTGTCCGGGACGGTCTCGACCCCGCCGACGCCAAAGAGCTCGCCGTGGACGTAGGCCAGCGGCGGTTTGACGCCGTCGCGGATATGCTGGTTCACCCAGTCATGCTCCAGCATCTGCACCTCCACGCCGTTGGGCAGGCGGTTGCGCTCGCCGGGCACAGCGTCGGACCAGATGAAGACGCCGGAGTTGCCGCCGAGCTCCATGTGGCGCCACTCGATGTGCAGCAGGAAGTTTTCGTACTGCCTGTCCGACCGCATCACGCCGATCGGCAGCCCCTTGCAGACCAACAGCTCGTCACGAACCGACCAAGTGCCGGAATCGGTGTTGACGTTGACCCAGCCGCTTAAGTCGCGGCCGTTGAACAGGCTCCTCCAGGAGGGCGGCTGGGTGGGCATGAGCAGAATTCTAGCGCGGACGCGGCGTATACTCGACTGCTTCAGGCTCGAACAAGGCCAAATCCGGTTGCTGGGTCGCCACTCCGCCCGGCGGAACTTCCAGTCCCGCGCTCCAGACGACGGCGTTGAGGATGAGGCGGCGCAGGTCCGGCTGGGCCCAGTTCTTGTAGAAATGCGGCATGACGATTCCGAAGCCGCGGCCGCCGTCGGGCCGCTCGATTCCCCAGGCGACGGCTTCACGCTTGGGCGCCTCGGGCGGCAGCATCGAAGTGGCGAAGATCGTCACGCTCGGAGCGGGGCGGTTGCCGTCGGGGCCGAAGTAGTTGTTGATATACGGCTCGTCGTGAACCGTAAAGGCTTTCCAGCCGCGCGAGACTGGGTGTTCCGGCGCGGCCGGCTCGATCGTGGCCGCCTGGAAGACTTTCGCGATCGACTCGTGATGCGGGCAGGAGCGGTTGGCGAAATAGCCGCCCATCCAGCGCAGCAGCGGATGGGCGCCGTCGGGCGTGACGTCATCTCCGAGCAGCCCGGTGGCGTAATGCACGTTGACGATGCCGGCGCCGCGGTCCATCATCTCGGCCAGCTCGGCGAGATTGCGCTGGGGGTTGGGAAAGCGGTTGGGCGGGAAGGTGTCGCCGATGAAGACGACCGCGGAAGCCGCATCACGAAGCGCTTGGTCGGGCCATTTGTAAACCACGTTGGCCTTGACTCCGGTCACATTGCCCATGTGCTTGATCGCATGCCGCAGCAGCCGTCCCCCGGCGGCGACCTCGTGGGAGCCCGGCGGGTGCTTGCTGGGCCCCACGACAATGAGGACGCGGGCGGGCTCGGCGGCATCGAGCGGGCTCCAGGCGCACGCCAGCAAGGCGAGGATGGCGACGGCGCAACGCATGGCGATCAGAGTACCGGACGAGCGGGTGGATCAGCAAACCGCGGGGCGTGCGGAAGAAGCCCGGAGCGTCGCGGAGCCTCCAGCCGTCAACTGCCGCGAATCAACAGACAGTTATGCACCGAGTAGTAAGACGGCTGGTCGAGGATGTAGTCCGGTTGCGCCGGCGTCTGCATTCCCAGCGCTTCATGCTCGCTGAGCGACTCCGCCCCGAGTGGCCGCTCGTTCGAATCGACGCTACGGCCGGACGAAAATCTCGCGCCTCACGCCCCTTACGTCCATCTCGTACTCCACTTCCAGCACCGGCGGCTGGGCGTAGAACCAGCGCACTCCCTGGAACGACGCCTCTTCCAGAGCCGGTACGATGGCGCCCGCCATCAGCGGATGGATGTCGTGGATGCAGTAGATGTTCGACTGCGTTGCGTCCGCCCAAGTCGCGCCCATCGCCTGAATGCGCGTGGACATAATGCCCAGCACGGTTTCAGCCTTCTGCGCCAACCCGGCCGTCGAGGTGTCGCCGCGAGCGACCAAGTTGTCCTGGTTCAATCCCGCGGTCCGGAACTCGCCCGCTCCGGCCACCACGAAGGTCTTGCCTTTGTAGTCCGACGGGACCGTGTAGGAGAAAGCGTAGACCGAGGGCTGCTCGACCGGCTTGACGACGGGCGCCACGTTGGTGCGCGCCACCGGGTTCAGTCCGTCCACGTGCAGGTCCCACTGCTCCAGCCGCTCAATGTAGGGCTGATTGAACTTGGTGAAGTCCTCGGTGGAGAGGACTTCGGGGATGCGCAGCTCCATGCCGCACAGGGCGTTCAAGGGCCGGCCGGCGTCGGCGAGATGCTTTTCGATCAGCCCGAAGGCGCTGAAGAGCTCCGGCATCGGCTGGAAAATGGCGTGCACCACCTCATAACCGTCGGACGCCACCGCGCCGGATGAGTACGGGCCGCTGCCCTTGACGAAATGAAAGTTTCCTTTTGGATTCTCGATCACGATCGGCCCCTCCTGGGGGGATTCCTTTTCCGCGGCGCACGAGGATAGAGCGCTCGCGGCCAGAATTTGAGCCATGCGACGGCGGGTAAGCTGCATTGGGTCGTCCGAGGGACCTAGCGCTTGACCGGCGGCAGATCGCGGGCCTCGCACTCGGAGGCAAAGCCCTGACGGGCGTGCGAGCCGTCGCAGAACGGCTTGTTAGCCGACATCCCGCAGCGGCATAGTCCCAGCCCGGTGCGTCCGGCCAGCCCGAACTCCTTGCCGTTGTGGTCCACGATGGTGAACTCGCCCTCGATGCGCAGCGGGCCGTTATTGAAGACCTTGACGGTGGTTGCAGCCATAGACCCCGATTATAGACCGCGACGACGGGCCCGCGGCGCTATGATGTGGGCGCTCCGCAGATTCCCGATGATCGATACCCCGAAAACGACTGCTCCTGGCAGCTCGGCGCGGCGCTGAACGATCGGCGATCTGGCCGTCGGGCCTGAGGTACCGGCCGGGCGGCGGTAGGCTCAGCGCAGCCAAGCGTCGGCTAGCTGCTCCGCCCTGGTCGTCTGAACAATCCGGAACAGCTCAGTCAAGTCCTCAGGATTCGGCAGCTCGTTGTCCTGCAACGTCGCGACCAGGGCTCCGATCGAGTCGCGTAGAGTTATGCGACAAGTCCAATCTGGCGCACCTTCACTCCACGCTTCGTCCATCGATCCGGCGCGCCGGCGTTCGATCACGATCGAGGAGTCCGGCCTACTGGTAAGAAACCCGTCTTCAATCGTTGTGTCCCAGCGGATTTTTCCTTGCTCAGTTCCGGCTTTCAGGTTCTTCACTATCTGGGCGATTTTTTCATTCAGCGTCATCAGTGTTCCCCTATCTGCCCTTTCATACGCCCGAGCAAGCGGCTCAGTCGATCGATCACTTTCATCACAGCCTTGCCGATTACGCCTTTCTCGATCGCTTCGAGGGGCCTAGCCTGGGCGTCGGCCAGCCGGTTGGACAAAGTGGCAATCTGTGACTGCGCCGCCGAGGTCTCCTTGCGGTCATTATCGGACAGCGAGCTCGCCGTGGCCAGCTCCGCTAAAGCCCTGCGCAGCCGAGCACAGCGATCCAGCAGAATCCTGGGACTTTCGACATCCACCTGCTTCCTGATCTCGTCCAGCGCCTCGACCGCGGCGCCAAGACGCGACGCCAGATCGTGCCTGTCGAGCACGCGCCTAAACCGCAAGACTTCGGCACGGGCGAGCTCCGAAGCCCGCCGCGCCCTCACCGATTGCCACACGGTAACGCCCAGCGCGATCAGCGTCGCCGCCAAGCCTGCCCATTCCGCCCAAAACGGCAACGGCATTGTCCAGAGTCTAGCCCATGAACACCGGCCGGATATGCCGGTCGTATAGATTCCGGGTCACGTTGCGAACGATCGACTCCCGCGACTCGCGCAGCATCGCCGAGTAGCGGCTCCCCATCTGCGCGGCCACCTTGAAGCCGATGTGCAGAAGCTGCCGCAGGTGCTGGTTGTAGGCCGGATTGCGCGGGTCGTGCCGTAGCGCGCTGACGTACTGCGCCGACGACCAGTCCGCCACCTCGTCCGGCGACGGCAGCTTCGCCTCGTCAATGTCGATGACCGCCGCGTAGGGAGCGCACAGGTCCGCGCGCTTGGCGTAGGCCTCGCGGTAGATCTCCTGCGCGATCCCCAAACCCTCGCCGCCGTCCTCGGCCAGCCCGATCAGCTCTTCCAACCAGGTCGTGCCGGCGGTCTTCAGGTGGACGCCCGCCCCGGTGTCGTGGAGCGCACGCCGAATCGGCCCGTAGATCGAAAACTTGTCGCTGCCCGAATGCACGCTCAGCTTCAGCTCCGCGGGCAGTCCGTAGGCCGCCACGGCGTGCGCGATCACCGCCAGGTCGTCGCGAAACTCTCGCTCAAACTGCGCCACGTCGCCCACGTAGTCCACGCCCTTGTTGAACCGGCCGGTGAACTTCGGCGCAATCGTCCGCAGCGGCACGCCTTCGTCGGCCAGCGCCGCCAAGATCACCAGCAGCTCCGGCGGCGTCTGCGGAAAGTCCGTCTCGTCCATCGAGACCTCGGTGATAAAGTCGCCGTCGGGCTTCTTCGCGGCGATGTGGCGGTAGATCCGTCCCGCCTGCCGCACGGCCGCCAGATACTTACCCGCCGTCAGCCGCACCGAGTCTTCGGGGCTGGACAGCTCGCGCTCGATGCCCGCGATACGCAGCTCTCCGACAAGCTCGCCGTGGCGCTTGACGAAGGCCTCCACGTCGCTCTCCGGCGCATGGGGGCCGATCTCGTCCGCCACGTCGATGGTGAAAAAATCCGCCGTCTCCAAGTAGCCGTCGACGGTCTTGAGGTTGATGTGGTCGGCGTCGACGAAGTACGGACGCTTCCAGCCCAAGGCGCTCACCGCGGCGTCAGCCTCATAGCGCACCGAGTCGGGCCGGCTGCCGACAATGGTGTGCTCGCGGTGCGATTTGTTCCACACCGGGATGACGATCACGCCGTGCCGGGCGGCCAGTACGCAGGCTTGCAATTGGGCCACGGCCTCATGGGCGAAGCGGTCGCCGACGCCGATCGAATAGCGGTCGAGTTGTTTGCTCATGTCAGATGCGCCCCGGAAGGCCCGAACCCCAGATTGTACACTGGGGGTTGGTCCCGCATGCCTGTTGAGCAGCAAGAGCTCTCCGCCCTCCACCAGATCATCCAGCAGGAGTTGCAGCCGCGATTCCCGGAGCTGGCGCGGCTGCAATCCACTCCGGAGCTGGAATCGAGCCCGGTTTACCGCGAAATCGAAGGCCGCGTGCGCCAAGTGCTCGACACGCCGGAGACCGGCGATTTCTCATCCGGAACGGCGCCCCCAAAAGAGTCCTACCGCGTGGTCGGCTGGAACCTGGAGCGCGGCATCTACTACCAGGAGCAACTGGAGGAGTTTCGCAAGCATCCGTACCTCTCCTCGGTCGACATCCTGCTGCTCACCGAGACGGACGTCGGCATGGCGCGCTCGGGCAACCGTAACATCGCCCGCGAGCTTGCTCTCGAGCTCGGGATGTCCTACGCCTTCACGCCCTGCTATCTGAACTTGGCCAAGGGCTCCGGCGTGGAGTACGACATGGAGGGCGAAAACGCGCTCGGCCTGCACGGCAACGCCGTCCTGAGCCGTTATCCCCTGGCCGACCCGCGGCCCATCGCCCTTGAAAACGGCAAGGACAAGATGAAGGGACGCGAAAAGCGTCTCGGCCGCCAAACGGCTACACTGGCGACCGTCAAGCTGCCGCAAGGCGACCTGCCTGTCGTCTCCGTGCACCTGGACGCCAACTCCAGTCAACGGCACCGCGCCAACCAGATGCGCGACGTGCTGGCAGGCCTGCCCGCCCAGGGTCCGGCCATCATCGGAGGCGACTGGAACACGACCACCTTCAACTCCTCCAGCGCCACGCACGCGATCCTCGGGTTTTGGGTGCGCGTCTTTCTGGGGCCGGACAACACCATCCGCAACCACTTCTTGCATCCTTACAACCGCTTCGAGCGCGAGCTCTTCGAGCGGCTGCGGGCGGCCGGATTCGACCACGAGCGCTGCAACCCGCCGGGCGAGCGCACCACCTCCTACGACGTGGACGACGCCAAGACCCATAAGAACTTACGCGAGTGGGTGCCGAATTGGTGTTTCGACTTCATCCGCTGGGCCTTGCGCGACCACGACGGCAAGTGTCCGCTGAAGATTGACTGGTTCGCCGTGAGGGGCCTGGAGAGCCGCGACCCGGTCGTGCTGCATGAGTTTCGCGAGGGCCGCAAGCCGCCGCTGTCGGACCATGACGCCATCGGCGTCGATGTGCGGTTCTGAAGTAGCGACGGACATTCCTGTTTCGATGAAGAGGCGTTAAGCGACAGCGGTCCTG
>CAYOPA010000049.1:0-18235 GCA_964405625.1 uncultured Bryobacterales bacterium | reverse complement strand
GATGGCGGCGCTGATCGGGCTGATTAACCAGAAGCATCCCTGCCACATCGTCACTATTGAAGATCCCATCGAATATCGACACGAAAACCGCCGCGCGGTGATCGAGCAGATCGAAGTCGGTCGTGACGCCCGCAGCTTCGCCGGCGCCCTGCGCAGCATCCTGCGCCAGAGCCCGGACGTGATCCTGCTGGGAGAGATTCGCGATACCGAAACGATGGCCGCCGCCATCACCGCCGCCGAGACCGGGCACCTGGTGCTGGCGACGCTGCACACCAATGACGCCGTCCGCGCGGTGGGCCGGGTTGTCGACGGCTTTCCATCCGACCAGCAGAACCAGGTCCGGCAGCAACTTTCGCTGGGACTGGCGGCGGTGATCTCGCAGCAGTTGGTGCCGGCCAAGGACGGTCCCGGCCGTCACCCGGCCGTCGAGGTGCTGATGGCCAACCATGCCGTCAGCAATCTGATCCGCAAGGGCGAGGACCACATGCTGCGCTCGCAGCTCAGCCTGGGCCGGCACGAGGGCATGATGATGATGGAAGAGTCATTGGCGGAGCTGGTTCGCGACGGCAAGATCTCGACCGACGAAGCTTACGCGCACTGCTTGCGGGCGGAGGAGCTGCGGCGGTATCTGGTGCGGTAGGGAGTCAGCAGGCCTCGACCTGTGGGTCGAGGCGGCGGGCGTGGGCGCCTGCGTCACGAGTTTGAATGAAGCGCAGGTCGAACTACGGCTTGTGCGAAGCCAGCAGGTCCAGCAAATCGCGGGCGTTGAGGCGTCCGCGGCGGGCGACCTCTTCGCCTCGGCTGTTAAGCAACAGAACAGTTGGGATGGAGCCGACGCCGCGGGCTGCCAGCAGGGCGCCGGTGGCGTCGTCGTCCACATCGAGCCGCAGCGGGATGGTCGTTTCCGTGACGGCCTGTCGGACTGCCGCGTTGGGCCACACCTCGCGCTCCATCACGCGGCAGGGCGGGCACCAGTCGGCGGTAAAGTCCACCAGCAAGGGCTTGCCGGAGGCCCCGGCCTCAGCCAGAGCCGCCTCGTAGTCGGTGCGCCAGGGGGGCAGGTCAGCCGCTGAGGGCGGCGGCAGCAGGCCGTAGACGGAACCCTTGAATCCGTTCCAGTTGACGCCGATCAGGACGAAGACGGCGATCAGGGGAATCCACTTGTGGAACGGATCGTACTGCATCGTCTGGTCTTAGTCTAGCGGCCGCGCGGCGCGGGTTGCCGGCGCGGCCGGGAGTGCGACAATACAATGTCTGGCGGCGACCGGTCGGCCGCGTTGAGACGGATGCCTAGAGTTAGATTGTTCTGTGTGCTGACGATCCTGACGATCGTCGCGGGGCGGGGAACCGCCTTGGCGGCGGACGGCCAATCGGGCGAGGCAGCCGAGGTCGCCGACGTGTCGCCCGCGGCGCTGGAAGCGCCCGAGCCCACCGAGGGCGATGAGGCGCCGGTGACCATTGAGCAGCTCAACGTGCTCGGCCGGGCCAAGACCGGCGCGGGCGAGAGCCGCCGCAACGAGAACGTCCAGTTCAACTTGATCGATAACAACGCCTTTAAGGAGGCGGCGATCCGGCTGGGGACCAATGCGACTCTGGTTCGCGAGTTTGACGCTGAGAAGAGCTACTTCGGCTCTGAGTACGGCGGCACGCCGCAGGGCGTTCTGCTGCTGGCCCCGTTGACAGGGCGCAGTCTGCACGCTTCAGTGCGTTGGATGCACCTGAACAGCGTCGCCTCGGCGCGATCGTTTTTTCAGGTCGGTCAGGTGCAGGCTGCGCGCGAGAACGACTACGGCTTTGACGCAACCACCGGGCTGTGGCGCGGGGCCGCGCTGACGCTGCGCGGCGGGCAGCAGAAGATCCGTGGAAACGTGAACGGCAACGTGCTCGTGCCTCGACCGGACGAGCGGACGCCGCTGACGACCGACCCGGCCGCTCGGGTGTTCGTGCAGCAGATGCTGGACATTTACCCGGCCGAGCTGCCCAACCGCACCGACATCGACCCCCGCGCGCTGAACACGAATGCGCCGCAAACGATCAACGACAACAACGCCGGCGCCCGGCTGGATCAGACTTGGCGCGACAAGAACCGCCTGGGTCTCGATTATGCCTTCTTCGTGCAGGATCTGGAGGCGTTCCAGTTGATCCAGGCGCAGAACCCGGACACGACCACCAGGAGCCACAAAGCAAAGATCGGCTATTCGAGGGTCTTGGGTCCGGAGCGGCTGCTGGACTTGACCGTCGGTTTCGATCGGGCGACTTCGCTGATCGTGCCGGGGGCGGGGAACATCGGGCCGGCTGTCTTCATCAGCCAGGCGCTGTCGCCGTTCGGTAATGGCTCAACCATCCCCATTGACCGCGCTCAGAACAGTTTCCGGTATGGCGGGTTGTACCGTTGGCGCAGCGGCAACCACCAACTGACCGTCGGCGCCGAAACACGACGCCGTCAGGTCAACGGCGCTGAGTCCGATTCGCATCGCGGGGTCTATTCTTTTGGCGCGGCGTTTGGCAACGATGTGGTCACGAATTTCAGGTTGGGACGGGCCACGAATTACTTCCGCTCGATCGGCGACACCCACCGCGGCTTTCGCGATTGGGACTCGGTGTACTTTATTGGCGACCGCTGGCGAGCGACATCCAAGCTGGATCTCAACATCGGCCTGCGGCACCGGATGACCTCAAGACCGGTCGAGGTGAACGGGCTGGACGTGATCCCCTATAGCTGCGATTGCAACAACTTTGGGCCGACGTTTGGTTTCGCTTACAGGACGCCGGGCCGAGCGGGCGTGCTGCGCGGGGCGTTCGGCATTCACTACGGCGCGATCTTCCCGGTGACGTTCCAAATCCTGCGGTTCAACGCGCCGCGCAGCACCAAGCTCATCATCCAGGAGCCGGACCTGATGGACCCGCTGGGCGCGATTGACCCCGACAACTTGGCGGGCGTTCCTGGGGTGGTCTATATGTTGTCGCCGGACCTGGTGTCGCCCTACTCGATGCAGTACAACATGAGCTGGGAGACGGAAGTGAAGACGGGTTGGACGCTGGTGTTGGGCTACGTCGGCAGCCGCTCGCCCAAGCTGCTGGCGCAGCAGTACCTGAACCGCGCCGAGATGGTGGAGGGCATTGAGCCCACGCTGCAAAACATCAACGAGCGCCGGCCGAATCCTGAGAACTCCGACGAGAGGCTGATCTGGAACGCCTCGCGGGGGTATTTCGATGCCGGCAAGGTGCGGCTCAATGCGCCGAATTGGCACGGGTTGTCGTTGGACGCCTCGTACTGGTTCAGTAAAATGATGGACCTTGGCGCCGACTACGCCAACACAGCGGCTAACGAGGACGCTTTCCGCACGCGCAGCCAGACCGTCCGCGACGTGCATGAGGACATGAAAGGGCTCAGCCGGTTCGACCAGCCACACGCCGGTTTGATGCGGCTTACCTACGAGACGCCGCAAGCCTCGGCGCTCGGGTTGATAGGAAAGGCTCTCGGCGGCTGGCAGCTCTCGACGGTGACGCTGCTGAAATCCGGCACGCCCTTCACGTTGGAAACGGGCTCGGACGCGCCCGGCGTGGGAAATGTGGACGGCGTCTCCGGAGAGCGGCCGCACATTCTGGACCCGTCGATTCTGGGTCGGACCATCGGCCATCCCGACACGTCGCAGCAGCGGCTTCCGCGCGAGGCTTTTGCTTTCATTGAGCCCGGCGGCGCGGGAACCCTGGGGCGCTTCACCTTCCGCAAGGGGCCTATCCGCAACGTGAACGCCTCGCTTTCGCGGCGCTGGTCGGTGGGCGGAGAAGCCTGGATGATCTTTCGGGCCGAGTCGGTGAACTTCCTCAACACCCCGCAGTTTGCCGAGCCGGGCTCGCGGTTGGCGGATTCGAATTTTGGGGCGATCACCAACACGCTCAACGAGGGGCGGACGTTCCGGTTCGGCATAGAAGCGGGATTTTGAAGGTCGGCTCAACCTCAATTCGGTCTATACTGGCGGCCGGAATGTCCGAAGCCGGGCGGCTCATCGTGCAGCCGGTCGTTCGGATTCCAACCGCTGGAAATAATCCCGCGCCGCCCGCATGGCCTTGGGCGACAACACCAGCGCCGATGTCATCGTCGGGATCGCCATCATCGCGAACATCGCGTCCGTCATGCTGATGACCGCCTCAATCGTGGTCGTGGCGCCGATCAAGATGGTCGCGACATAGAAATACTTGTACAGCCCCTGCCGTTTGGCGCCGATCAGGAAGCCCAGCGACTTCGTGCCGTAGTACGTAAAAGTGAACATCGTGCTGATGGCGAAGAAGAAGACGCAGACCACCAGGATGTAGGGGCCGAAGCCCGGCAGGCTCGCCTCGAAGGCCAGAGCGGTCAGCGTCACGCCGTTGGCGTCGGAATCGCGCCAGACGCCCGAGCTGAGGATAATCATTGCGGTCGCCGTACACACAATTAGGGTGTCGAGCATCGGCCCCAGCATGGCCACCAAGCCTTCGCGGACGGGCTCGTCGGTGCGGGCCGCGCCGTGCGCCATCGCCTCGGTGCCGATGCCGGCCTCATTGGAAAACGCCGAGCGGCGGATGCCCGTGAGGATGACGCTGCCGACCGCGCCGCCGGCCGCAGCCTCGCCGGTAAACGCGTCGCGGATGATGAGCGCGAAGTAGCTCGGGATCTCGGGCAGGTGCATGCCCAGAATCACAATCGCGCAGCCGACGTAGAGGCCGACCATCAGCGGCACAATCCGCGCCGTCACCTTGCCGATGCGCTCAATGCCGCCAATGACCACCAGCGAAACGAGCGCGGCCACCAACAGCCCGCACCCCAGGTTGAAAGCAAATACCTCTTCAGTCCCGTTGAGCCAGTCGTTGGGAAGCAGGATCACGTCGCGGATCGACTGCACAAGCTGGTTGATCTGGAACATCGGCAGCACGCCGAACATGGCGCAGAACGCGAACATCATGCCCAACGGCCGCCAGCGCCGGCCCAGCCCGTTGACGACGGTGTACATCGGGCCGCCCTGAATGTGGCCTTCGCTGTCGGGGCCGCGGTACATCACCGCCAGGGTGCAGGTGAAAAATTTGGTGGCGATGCCCAACGACGCCCCCATCCACATCCAAAAAATGGCGCCGGGGCCGCCCATGTGGATCGCCACCGCCACGCCGCCGATGTTGCCCAACCCGATCGTGCCCGCCAAGGCGCTCGACAGCGCCCGGAAGTGCGACAGATCGCCGGGAGCGTTGGGGTCGTCGTACTTGCCGCGCAGGATTTGCAGCGCATGGAAGAAGTAGCGGAACGGCAAGAATCGCGAGTAGACGAAGAAGTACGCCCCGCCGCCGAGCAGCAGAACCAGCAGCCACGGTCCCCAGGCCCAGTCGGCGAGGGTGACGAAAAAGCTTTCGACGGATTGCATGCGGACTTTCGAGGATAGCGCGGTCGGGGAAGGGCGGCCGATGAAGGTGCTAGGCTAAGCAACGAGATGGCGTCTCAAGCAGTCAGCCCATTGACCGTGGAGGCTTACCTAGCGTCGCCCGAGGACCGTTCGGCGGAGTACGTGGACGGCCGTTTGGTGGAGAGACCGATGCCGGGGGAGATTCATTCCGATATCCAGTGGAAGCTTTGTTTTGACTTTGGAGATCTTGCTCGAAAGACCTCGCGGATAATCTTCGGTCGCCCCGAGCTGCACGTTCGCACCGCGCCCGGGCGAGTGCGGATCGTGGATCTGGCAGTGTACGTGGACGACAAGCCCAATGCCCAGATTCCCGACAACCCTCCCCTGATCGCCATCGAAATACTCTCACCCGACGATCGCTTGACCGACGTGTTCGACAAGCTAGCCGACTACCAAGCCTGGGGCGTGCGGCATATCTGGCTGATCCAGCCCTCCGCGCGGCGCCTGCTGGAGTATTCGGACAGGGCGCTGCGCGAGACGGACGCTCTGGAAGCGCCGGAAATCCAGGCCACGATCACGCCCGAGCGGCTGTTTGACGCCGCGCAATGACGCCGGTCGCCCTCACGATCGCAGGGTCGGACCCCTCCGGCGGGGCCGGTCTGCAAGCCGACCTGAAAACGTTCCACCAGCTCGGCTGCTACGGCATGAGCGTGGTTACTCTGTTGACCGTGCAGAACACCGTCTCCGTCGATGCCGTCGAGATGGTCAGCCCGGAGCTGGTGCGGCGCCAGCTTGAAGCCGTTACGAGTGACATTCCCCCGGCCGCCGCCAAGACCGGAGCGCTAGGTTCGGCGGCGATCATACGGGTTGTGGCGGGGTGGACGCGGCAGAGCCGTACTCCGCTGGTTGTGGACCCGGTGATGATCAGCAAGCACGGAGCGGAGCTGTTGGCCAATGAGGCGCGGCTGGCCTTGGCCGCCGAGCTGCTGCCGCGTTGCACGCTGGTCACGCCGAACGCCCCCGAGGCCGCGCGCCTGACCGGCCTCGCAGTCCACGACCTGGAAGGAATGGCAGCGGCCGCCCGTGCGCTGGTCGAGATGGGCGCCGGCGCCGCGCTCGTCAAGGGCGGGCACATCGCGGGCGAGGATGCGGTTGACGTACTCTTTGACGGGCGTCGCGAGATCCGGCTGAGCGCTCCGCGTCTGAGTTCGCCTCATACCCACGGGACGGGTTGCGCGACTGCTGCCGCCATTACGGCCGGCCTAGCCCATGGATTGGATCTGGAAGCAGCCGTCCGGCGGGCCAAGGCGTTCGTCACGCAGGCTATCGCGCAGGCCCCGGGATTGGGCCGGGGCCACGGTCCCCTGCACTTCTTTGCAGACTTTCCTGACGTGTAGGCGCGCGCGGCGGTCTTGCGACGCACGCGCGGCATTATCAGCCGCGCGGCGGAGTACTCGGGACTGAGCGAGCGCGACTTCCACGAGAAGCTGAAGCGCCATGAGATCAACGCCCGGCGCTTTCGGGCAGCCGCCGCCGCGCGAAAGTAGGTATTCTCTATGCCATGCAGGGCGGCTGGTTCCAAGCGCCGGCGCGGGCCGTCGAGGTTCTGCGCGGAGAAGGGCCTCGGAGCCTCTACTTTAAGGTTCTGGGCGAGACGGTCTATCGGCGTTTGCGCCTGATTGAGCGCGATATCAGTGAGAACGCGCCGCCCAGCCCTTGCAAGCTGGCCGTCGAGTGCCGCCGGCTGGAGCCCGGCGACGTGGAGGCGTATTTGCGGTTTCGGCCCGAGGCGAGTCGAGACGAGACGCTGTGGCGGCTGGAGGCCGGGCACCTGTGCGTGGCCGTCTGGCGAGGGCGCGAGATCATCCACGCGGGCTGGGCGGGGCTGGGCCGATGCTGGATCGAGTACCTCGATCTGCATGTCGAGATGGCGCCTGACGCCGCCTACGTTTATGAGGTCTGGACGGCGCCGGAGTATCGCGGCCAAAGAGTGTCGTCGGCTCGCTGGGCCGAGATGAACGCGGGACTGTTGGCGCAGGGCGTCCGGCGGGAGATCGGCGCGGTGTGGCCGGAGAACTACTCGGTCATCCGCAGCGCCGCGCGCGGGGGGTATCGCTCTGTCGGATTGGTGGGCTATTGGGGGGCGGGCGGTTTGCGGTGGACGTTCTGCCGATATAGCGGGAGCGGGGCGGCTCCGATTCGTTTGGCGGAGTGAGCGAGGCCGGGCGATGGGAATCGTGGGACGACGATCACTCGGTGACCGAGACCTCTGTTGCGATTGGCCCTCGCGGATCGCGTAGAGCTGCGAATCTAATGTAGTGTCACATAAATAGTAACCTGCATAAATGTATTGGCGCTTCGACAATCAGAGGTCGCCGGCATGCTTGTCGCGCCAGCCGTTGAACTGGACCCGCAACAACGAGAAGTCCTGGAACAGCGCCGCCGAGGGCAAGCAGAACAAAGAGATCGCCGAGCAGCTCGGGATCAGCATCCGAAAGGCCGCCCGCTGGCGCGCGCGGTTCTTCGGCTCAGTCAAAGGCGCCAAAGTAGAAGAAAGCCGAGAGCGTCCGTATGCGGTAACGCCGCACGTACGGATCCGCGCGGGGGGCGTCGGGCGACCGGCGTCCCGACCGCGACCCGATAAGCAGTGGGTTCCCGCGCCTGACCGATGCGTTGTCGGACGAATAGCCGATTCGGGCTCCCCGTCCCCGCGCGCCGCCCGCATCCGCCTCGACCTGGGGGTCGAGCTACTTGTCCGCCGCGAGCCTGAGCGAAACTTGGAAACTCCAGGATCGGGCCGAAGGCCCGACTGCACGGCGAAGCCGTGCGCCACGCGGCCTCCTACGTTTCCACTTTATCCGCTGCGTAGCAGAGATCCGCCAAGCTGCAATCCCCGCAGCGAGGCTTGCGCGCCACGCACACTTTGCGGCCGTGCCAGATGATCTGGTGGGAGAACAAGATCCAGCGGTTGCGCGGCAGGATCTCCATCAAATCCTTCTCGATCTTTTTCGGGTCCGTAGCGTGTGTCAGATCGAGGCGGGCTGAAATCCGGGCGACGTGGGTGTCGACGACCACGCCCGTCGGCAGCCCGTACCAGGTTCCCAAAACCACATTGGCCGTCTTGCGGGCCGCGCCGGGAAGGGTCAGCAGCGCTTCCATGTTGTCAGGAACTTCGCCGCCGAAGCGCTCCACCACGCCCTTCGCGGCCCCGATAATGGACTTGGCTTTGTTGCGAAAGAAGCCGGTCGTCTTGACGAGCTCCTCCACCTCCTCTTGGGTCGCTTCGGCCATGTCCCGCGGAGTGGGGAAGGCCGCGAAAAGCTCAGGCGTGACGATGTTTACGCGCTTGTCGGTGCACTGCGCCGACAAGATCGTCGCCACCAGCAGCTCCCAGGCGCTGGTGTGGACCAGCTCGCATTCCACGTCCGGGTAGTCCTGGTTGAGCCGGCGCAGGATCTTGCGGACGCGTTTCTGGCGTTCCTCCTCGGTTTGAGGCGGTTGAACGGGCTTTCTGGGGCGCGGCATGATCTATAGCGGGGGTCTCTTGAGGTGGAAGTCGGTCTGTTGCTGAAAGGCGTGGGCCAACAGCAGCAGCTCGGGCTCGCCAAAAAGCTTGCCGGTAAAGGAGAGCGCGGTCGGCTCGCCTTTGGAGTCGAAGCCGTGGGGCAGGGAGATTTCCGGATGGCCGGTCAGGTTCGTCAGACCGAGGTCGCTGCCGAGCACCAGATCGAGGTCGCCGAAGAGCTCCTGTTGCATCTGCTCGATGATCTGGCGACGCATGCGATTGGCCTGAATCCATTCCACGGCCGGGATAAAGCGATGCAGACGCGAAGTCTCCGGGCGGCTGCTGGTTTCCGGCTCCTGGCGCATGGAGGCGTCGGAGTCGTTGAGCGTCATCTCGTCGAAAGCAGCGGCGGCCTCGGTGCTGAGGATGAAGCCCAGGGCTTCCGTGCGGGTTTGCGGTAGATCAACCGGCCGCAACTCCACGCCGAGTTTCTTGAGCGTGGCGATGGCGAGCTGATCGGCGTCCCGCTGCGCCCGCTCCTCGTCCTTCACGGGCCCTTCGTACTGCGAGCGCAGGTAGCCCACGCGCAGCGAGCGCACGTCGCGCCCGGCGTCCCACGAGAACGGGACTTCCGGGTAAGGCGACGGGTCGCGGGGGTCGGCGCCCTGGATCGCCCGAAACACCAGCGCACAGTCCTCGGCCGAGCGGCACATCGGGCCGATCTTGTCCATCGTCCACGACAACGTCATCGCCCCATGGCGGCTGACGCGGCCGTAGGTCGGCCGCAGGCCGGTCAAGCCGCAGCGCCTCGACGGCGAGATAATCGAGCCGCGCGTCTCGGTGCCGATCGAAAAGCCGACCAGCCCCGCCGCCGTCGCGGCTCCCGGACCCGCCGACGACCCGCTGGAGCCGTTCTCCCGGTTCCAGGGGCTGCGCGTGCGGCCGCCGAACCAGCGGTCGCCCTGCGCCAGCGAGCCCATCGACAGCTTGGCCACGAGCACGGCGCCGGCCGCCGTCAACTTCTCGTAGACGGCGGAGTCCACGTCCAGCGTCTGCTCGCGGTAAGGCGAGGCGCCCCAGGTGGTGGGATAGCCGCGCACGGCCAGCAGGTCCTTGGCGCCCCAGGGGACGCCGTGCAGCGGCCCGCGATACCGCCCGGCGCGGATCTCTTCGTCCGCCTGCCGCGCCTGCCGCAGGGCGAGCTCCTCGGTCAGCGTGATGACGCAGTGCAGCTTCGGATCGTGGCGCTTGAGCCGGTCCAGATAGAGCTTGGTGAGGTCGAGTGAGCTGATCTGCTTCTTTTCGAGCAGCGGGGCCAGGCGCGTGACCGGCAGGAAGGCCAAGTCCTCGTCGGACTGAGGCATTGAGGGGCGGATCCTGGACGGCTTCCAGACGGTCGGCCCCGACGGCGGCAGGAAACCACTGGGCAGCGGGTTGAAGACGAACGCGGGCGGGACGTGATTCGGCAGCTTGGCGTCCCTCAGGGAGGCGAAGTGTGTGGGGAAGCCTTCGGGCGCGTTGAGCTTTTTGACGATGGCCTCGATATCCGTATCGCTGAGCGTCAACCCGGCGATGCGAGCCGCCCCGCGGACGTGATCGGCCTCGATCGCATCCGCCTGCTGGGCGACGGCCGTCAGAGCCCCAGGCAGCAGGCTGCCGCCCAGCCCCAGCGCTCCAAGCGTGAGGGTGAACCGCCGGCGGTTGTGGTCGATTCGGTCGACGGGCATGAGCCCTGTTATACCAAGTCCCGACGCCCGCCGAACGCGGAGCGGACGCTCACGGCGCATGCTGCTGACGGACGAGGTGGGCCGGGGCCGATTGACAACCTCAAATAGCCGGGGAAATGCCGCATCGTTTTGAGCGTATTGCCACGGACTGAGCCTGCCGCTGCAAAGCTCAGCGGACCCCGGATTCGCGCAGGTCGCGGCTGATCCAGACGATGACGCCTCGGACTGTCCGCAGCAGCTCGCCGGGCGCCAGCTTGATCCGCGGCGGCGGCTCGGGTGACCCTTCACTGTCGGTGACAGTCAACAGCGAATCCCCCATCCGTCGACAGCGGCAAACGTAACCGCGGCCCTCCCACTCCAATGCGTAGAGCGAGTCCAGATCGGGCCGCCCACGCCGATGGGGCGAGCGGTCCAGCAGAACCAAGTCCAGCGGCCACAAAGCCGGCCAGGCGGAGCGTTCGGAGGAGCTGAGCCGCGCCAGGGCGGGGTTGATGAGATCTTCGAGCGTGCGCCCCGGCAGGAAGTGCAGGCCGGGGTGGGCTGCGTCGCGTGGGAATGCCTCGCCGCCGCCGAGGAATCCGGACAGAATGGGCGTCGGCGTCGCCTGGACCGGCTGCGCCGGCAGACCGCCGGAGAGCTCCTCCGGCGTGAGCAGCGCGGTCAACGGTATGCCCATGGTCGCTAGCAGCCGGTCCGCCATGGCGATGTTCAACGCGCGGGCGCCGTGCAGCACGTTGTGGATGTGCGGCTGGGAATACCCTGACAGCTTGGCCAGGCCGCGCTCGCTCAACTCGCCGCGTTGCACGAGCTCATTGAGATAGCGCACCAGGCGGTCCGCCAGCCCTTCGAACCCGAGCGATGCCATATAGCGCGATGAAATAGGGTTGCATAGGTTTTTGCCGCCGGGAATGGTTCAAACACGTTTTGTTGGCGTTGTTTCGCACGCCTTCGTCGGGGCGGCAGCCGGTGCGCAACGGAATCCCATAATGCCCGTTAGTTTTTTCAAAATGGCACGAAAAACGTCTCTCTTGAACGCTAAATTGTGCTTGGCATTGCCAGGGCCGTGCGGTTAGCCTGTTAGCCGTGCGGGTTCGGGCCGGACCCCGTCCCATTTGTGAGGATTGTCGCTTGGAGGAGAGAGGGAATGAACTGGAGAAGAAACGAGCTCAGCTACCTTGCCTATCCGTCGTGCACACAGTGCGGCGGCAGTGGAGAGCGAGGAGCCCAGAGCGGTGCGCCGTTGCCATGCCGGTGCGCCCTGCGTGCGATGTTTCGCACCTGCTACCACAGGTTCCGGGCTTGCGTGGAGAGCGGACGCTTCCGTTCCCGCGTCAGCTTTGAACGCTCGCCGCAAGGTCGCACCAATCGTGGCTGTTGGGGTCGCAAGGACGAGGAGTATATCGCGGACTTCGAGCTGATCGCTCGGCGCCTGCTTGACCAAGATAGGTACAAAATCTTCCGTTTTCACTACATTCTCGGCGCCGACGCCTCGCTGTGTTGCCGCCGGCTGGGGATGACCCGCGGGTCGTTCTTCCATACGATCTACCGAATCGAAGAGTTGTTGGGAGAGGCGTTCGCCTCGATGCAGCCATTTGCGCTGTACCCGCCTCGCGACTACTTCGCCAAGCGGCTCGAGGAGCCGGTCAAACCGTGCGACCCCCGCGATCGGGCCCGAATCGAGCCCGCCCGCCGCGGCCGGCCGCGCTCCGTGGAGGCTCTGCGCAACTTGTTGGGCAAAATCGCCTGAGTCGCTCAGGCGGGTGGGATGAGCTCGACACTCGGTCCCACCCGCCTCCGGCCCAGGCAAAGCAGACGCTGCAAACTGTCAAGGCAGGAAGAAAATTCCCCACCCTAGCCTACAAGGGGAGGCAGCAGGAGCTCGACAATTCGGGGAGTCCATCGCGGAGGGCACTGGCCGAGCAGAAGCAGAGCCTCGCGTCCGCTCTCGAGCTCATCGGATCGGTAGACCCCCATGCCTTCAGAAAATCCCCGCCCGCAGGGCGGTCCACACTACCGCGGGCGCTCGCTCTCGATTTCCGGCTGAACCGGGACGCTCGGCCAGTTTCCGCAAGACCTCCCCTCAATGCTGCCTCCCCCGGCAGAACCGGGGGGCCTCCCCTGGTAGGCCAGCCGCAATCTAAGGCGACAACCATGGCGGGGTCAAGGGTTCGGCCGCGGCAGAAGCTCCCGCAGCCGCTCCGTCGGCAGCGCTTGCACCTGGGCGCCGCCGTGGCCCGTCATCTTCACTGCTTGCAGCATGGAGTTGTAGATCGCCTCCTCGGTCGCTTCGATGGCAGCTTGGAAGTAGGGGCTCAGCGCCGCGTCCTCAATCCGCCCTTCCCTCTGCGTTGCAAACGCGATGACAAAATCGCCCGAGCCGTGCGAGCCCGATGAGCCCGTTCGCGCCAGCCCGAACGTCGCCCGCCGAGCCACCCGCTTGAGCTGCCGGGCGTCCAGCGGCGCGTCGGTCGCCACGATCATCATGATCGACCCGTCCGCGGTGTCGGGCGTTGAAGGAGGCAGGCTCGCCGCCACCGGGACGCCATCCACCGTCAGGTTGCCGCCGTAGTTGGTCTGTACCAGCGCGCCCAAGATGCGGCCGTCGGGCAACACCCGCGAGCTGGTCCCGATTCCTCCCTTCCAACCGAAACAGATTGTCCCCGTCCCGGCTCCGACCGCTCCTTCCTCCACCGGGCCGGTTTTTGCGGCGTCGAGCGCGGCCAGAAAATCCTCCCGCACGGGCCGCTCGGCGCGAATGTCGTTGAGTCGCCCGTCGTTGGTCTCGCCGACCACGACGTTGATCGAGCGCACGGCCGCATTGCCGGGCTTTTGGAGCATCCAGTGGCGCAGCGCGTCGGCGGCGCGCCAGACGGCGAGCGTGTTGGTCAGCAGGATGGGCGATTCCAGCTCGCCCAGCTCCTCCACCTGCGGGAAGCCGATGGCCTTGCCGAAAGCGTTGAAAACAAAGACCGCCGCCGGGACCTTCTGTTGAAACAGATTCCCGCCGTGGGGCAGGATCGCCGTCGCTCCGGTGCGCACCGAATCGCCCTCGATCAGCGTGACGTGACCGACGCGAACGTCGGCCACATCGGTGATGGCGTTCAGCTCGCCCGGCTCGTACACGCCCGGCGCAACGCCCAAATCACGGGCGCGCGGCCGTTCCTGTGCGTTCAGCACCGACGCCGCCAGACCCGCCAGCAGAAGCGGCCTCCACAACCGCTTCATTTCAACTCGACCGGCTTGCCGCCGGCCTTCTTGCTGCGCAGCGCGGCGTCCATGAAGGCGAAGATTTCCAGCGTCTCGGCCTCGGCCACCGGCGGTTTGCCGTCCTTGAAGAACTGCACCACGTCGGCCAGCATCCGGCTGTACTGGGCGCCGGCGTCGGTCGAGGTCATCACCTCGTCGGCGCCGAAAGCGGTAATGCCGTAGGCGCTCTTGCCCGCCCGAATCGTGCGCACGATGCCGATACGGCCGTCGCTCCACTCGCCCACGATGGCGTCGGCCCCTTCGGTGTAGGTCCGCGTCACGCGCTTGCAGCCCGGCCCCATCACCGAATACAGCAGCTCGATCGGGTGGATGGCGTACCACGACAGATCCAGCTCGTGGGTCGGCTCAATCGGCCCCGGACCCCACGTCACCGCCCCGGTGAGGCCCTTCACGGCTGCGGCTTTCTCGGCGGCGGGCGAGTAGCGCAGGCTCGACGAGGTCCACCACGGCACGCCGTGCTGTTTGCCCAGCCGGGCAATCTCTTTGGCGTCGGCCAGCGAGGCGGCCAGCGGCTTGTCAATGAACACCCGCTTGCCGGCGGCGAAAACGGGTTTCACCTGCTCCAGGTGCGTCCGCCCGTCCACGCTTTCGAGCAAGACGGCGTCCACTTTGCTGACCAGTGTGGCGATGTCGTCCACGATCTCGACGCCAAAATCGTCGCGAAGCTGCTTGGTGAAGCCTTCCACGCGGTCGCGGCTGGAGGCGATATCGGGGCTGCCGCCCTTGTAGGCGGCGACGACCTTGGCGCCCGGCACATAGTTGGGGTTGCTCGGGTCGTTGAGGATTTTCGTGAACGCGACGACGTGCGAGGTGTCGAGACCGATGATCCCGACCTTGATCTGGGCCGCGGCCGGTAGGGCGACCATCACGGTGAGAAGGAGAAATCGCTGAAGCATGGGCGTCATTGTATCGCCATCGCGGCGGCGCTCGAATCGCCGAAGTCCACTTCAACCTCGGCGGGGAAGGCCATGCCCGGCTCCCGCAATACATTCACCTGATAGAGCCCGATCCATCCCGGCGCCAAACCGCTGTAGAGCACTGCGGCTTCCTGCCCGTTCACACGCACCGTGGGCTGCTCGACGGTCCACTCCAACCCGTCGCGCGGCTCGACCGGCCCCAGCCCCGCGGCCCAGATGACGAGGTGGGTCGGCTCGACGCTCACAAGAAAAATCCCAGGCGCGCGCTCGGCAACGGCCACGTCGAACTTTGTGGACAGGTCGCCCACCTGGATTTCCAGGCCGGCTGACCCGTCCGGAAACCGCCGTTCCAATCCGACATAGCCGTTGATCTGGCCCGGCGAGGCGAAAATCAGGTCAAGCGTCTCGCCGTCGAGCAGAACCCGCGCCCCCGCCAGCTTATGAACGGGCTGGAGGAAGGCGGCCGCCATCGAGCTTCCCGGCGTCAGCGCCTCGCCGAAGATCGACACCAACGCCCCCGGCGCGATCACACCCGCCGGGCTGCCGTCGGCGGCGTTGCCCACGGCGCCCGCTTCACTGACGGGCGCTTCGAGGGGTCGCGGAGCCGCTTCGCCGTCGACGACGCCGGTCAGCCAGAGCAGCCCCTGCAAGACCATGCGCTGGAATCGCTCGTCCCGCCAAGTCTCATCGAAATGACCCAGAGCCGTGTAAAAGACGCGGCCGGCGCCGTAGGGATGCGCCCAGGCGAGCGGAAAATCGAGCGTTCCCTGGTTGGCGCCCTCCATTCCCAGGTCCACGCTCTCGACGTCCAGCGTCAGCAGCACTCGTGAACGCTCGCGAGAGAACTCGCGGAACTGGTAGGTCTCGGCCAGGATGCGAAACTCCGGAGCCAAGTCGCTGACGGCCGGGTGCTCGCCGTCTTCGACGTGGATGTTGACCGGATGCACCCAGGGATGGCCGTTGAAGCGGGCGCCGATCAGCTCGCCGTACTCCGGCCAGGTGTAGAACGTATCGGTCGCGCTGTGAGCGCCGCCAAAGCCCTTGCCGGCGCTCACGAAATCGAGCAGGTCCTGCTTCTGTTGGTCGCTCACGGGCAGCTCGCCGCTGGTGAAGAAGAAGACTGCATCAAAGCTGGCCAGCGTCTGAGCGTTGAGCAGCGAAACATCCTCGGTCGGTTCGACCGTCAACCGGCCGTCCCTCCGCGCCGCTGCTTGCAGCTCCTTCACCGAAGTCTCGATGCTGTCGTGGCGAAATCCGGCCGAATGGGTGACGTAGAGGACGCGCTTGACCTGGGCTTCGGCGTCGGACGTAAAGGCCGCCAGCAGGCAGGCGAAGGTGAAAATTCCACGCATGCCGCAGATTGTAGCGAGAAGGCGTCCGCGCTACGATCAGCCCAGGATGCTTCGACACATTGTTACCGCCGGCCTGACCCTAACCCTCGCGGCGTCGCTGTCCGCCGATTGGCCGCAGTGGCGCGGTCCTGACCGCGACGGCCACACGGACGCCTTCCAGGCGCCGGAGGATTGGCCCGCCAACCTCACCAAAGGGTGGTCGATCGAGGTCGGCGAAGGGCACTCCTCGCCGATCATCGTAAGCGGGATGGTCTACCAATTCAGCCGCGAGGGCGATGAGGAGGTCTTGCGGGCGTTGCGCCTGGACGACGGCGGCCTCGTGTGGCGGACGGCCTACCCGGCGCCGTACACGATGAATTCGGCCGCAACCGGCCACGGAAAAGGCCCCAAGGCGACGCCGACGTTCGTCGACGGCCGGATTTACACCTTCGGTATCTCCGGCATCCTCTCCTGTTTCAACGCCGACGATGGCAAGCTCGTCTGGCGCCACGAATTTTCCAAGCGTCACCGGGAGACTTCGCCGCTCTACGGGGCCGCCATGTCGCCGGCGGTCGCCGACGGGCGCGTGCTCGCCCACGTGGGCGGTCCCGACGACGGCTCGCTGACGGCTTTCGAGGCGGCGACCGGCAAGGAGATCTGGAGTTGGCGGGAAGACGGACCCGGCTATTCCTCTCCGCTGGCGACCGTGATTGACGGCGTGCGCCAGGTCATCACGCAGACCCAGAAATTCGTCGTCGGGGTCGATTTCGAAACCGGCAAGACGCTGTGGAAGATCCCCTTCAGCACGCCCTACGACCAGAACAGCCTGTCGCCCGTGCTGCTCGACAACTTGTTGATCTATTCCGGCACGGGCCAGCCGGCGGTCGCCGTCCGCATCAGCCGGGAGGGCGGCGACTGGACCACGAAGCAGGCGTGGTCGAGCTCGCGGGTCCCGATGTACATGAGCACGCCGGTGCTGTCGGGCGAGCTGCTTTTCGGCCTGACCCAGCGCAACAAGGGCGCTCTGTTCTGCCTCAACGCCCGCACCGGCGAGTTGCTGTGGCAAGGTCCGCCGCGCCAGGGCGACAACGCCTCCCTCATCCTCAGCGGCGAGCTGCTGCTCGCCGTGACCACGGAAGCCGAGCTGACAGTGGCCAAGACCTCCGGCGCCGCCTTAACAATCGTAAAAACTTACGAAACGGCGGAAAGTAGCGTTTGGGCCCACCCGGCGCTGAGCGGACCCTTTATCCTCATTAAAGACAAGAGCCGTTTAACGCGCTGGAGCGTCCGTTGACAGCTCCATTTGCGCCGTCGATCGGCTGGTACCGATACAGGAGCCTAAGACCATGCGTCGAATTTTGCTGCTGTCCCTGCTGTCGTTGTGCGCGGCGGCCACGCTATCCGCCGACGGACACGCCTATCGCGAAGAAGCTCTGGCCCGTGTGGGCCAACTGGAATCCAAGTACGTGAGCCTCGCCAAGGCGACTCCCGCTTCAGCCATGACCTGGCGGCCCGGAGCCGGCGTGCGCTCGGTCAGCGAGCTCTTCCTGCACGTCGCCGGCGCCAACATGGGACTAACGGGCGCCATCGGCACGCCGCCGCCCGACGGTTTTGACCGCAACGGGTACGAGAATTCCACCACCGACCCGGCCAAGATCGCCGCCGAGCTGGAAAAATCCTTCGCCCACCTCAGAAAAGCCATGGCGGCCCTTCCCGACGGCGGCGCCGACAACCCGACGAAGATTTTTGGGCGCGACTCGACGATGCGCGGCGCGACATGGACGCTGCTCGAGCACCTCAGCGAGCACCTGGGCCAAGCCATCGCGTATGCGCGGTCGAACGACATCGTTCCGCCCTGGACGGCGGCGCGCGGCAACTGAAACAACATGAGAAGGCGCGCGACAATCGGCCTCTTGCTCGCAGCTTTAGCCGGCTGCACCGTTGGCCCGAAGTTCGTTGACGGGCCGACGGTGGAGCGGAACCCGAATCCCGCCGTCCCGCTGGCGGCTGTCGTGCGCTTTGCAAGCGACCAACCGATCACAGTCACCCTCACAGTCTCGGACGGTGATCGTTCCTGGAAGCACCGTTACGGTCCCGAGCTCAATCCGGCCGACGG
>CAYOPA010000048.1:3816-18345 GCA_964405625.1 uncultured Bryobacterales bacterium | reverse complement strand
TGCGCGGGGCGTCGTGCCTGCATGCGCTCAACCGGTCGGAAGCGGCGGCGGCGCGAGACTATGGGTTGACCACCCCGATCTGCGTCATCCCGAATGGGGTGTCTCTACCGGATGAGGCGGCTACTCCAATTGGCGACGAAAAGATCTGTGTATTCTTGGGGCGGTTGCATCCTAAGAAGGGCTTGCCGTCGTTTCTGCGAGCGTGGGCTCGCGCCTCAACCAAGGGCTGGCGACTCGACATAGCGGGCTGGGATCAACTAGGGCACGAACGGGAACTGCGGGACCTCTCCCGGTCCTTGCGGCTTGCCGACTCCGTGCGATTCCTGGGTCCGAAGTTCGGGACGGAGAAGGCCGAGCTCTTGAGATCGGCGTCCGCTTTCGTCTTACCTTCTCTCAGCGAGGGATTGCCGATGGCCGTACTTGAGGCTTGGTCCTATGGTCTGCCGGTCCTGATGACGCCTCAGTGCAACTTGCCTGAGGGCTTCGATGCGGGCGCGGCGATCTCGATGGAGGCGTCCGAGGAAGGCGCGGAGGAAGGAATTCGGCAGCTGACGAGGATGTGCGATGTGGATATTCAAGAAATGGGCGCACGAGGGCGTCGATTGGTTGAGCAGCGCTTCACGTGGTCCCGCATCGCCGACGAGATGGTGCGGGTGTATGCCTGGGTGTTGGGCCGTGGGCCCAGGCCGGAATGCGTGGTGAATTATTGACAAATTTGCCTGCACCCGTGAGTGCACGACAACGAGAGGCTAGAGATGACAGAAACTAGAGATTCCCCTCGGAACAAAGGCTCTGTGAGAATATCTCGATGGTTCCCTGAGACGGGAGCTGGGGCATACACATCGATCGATGGGACCGTCGAGTTTTATACTCGGGTGCAGAGCCTCTTACGGGAGGGCATGGAGGTTCTCGATTTCGGTGCTGGGCGGGGAGCAGCACTGCAGATGGACACGTCTCCGTTTCGTCGCAGTCTTCGAAATCTCAGGGGGAAGGCGGCTCGCGTCGTAGCCTGTGATGTTGATGAAGCAGTCCGTCAGAATCCGGGAGCGGACGAAGTATTTGTGATCCGTCCAAATGAGCGGCTGCCATTTCCAAACGAGGTTTTCGACATAATCCTCAGTGACTTCGTGTTCGAGCATATCGACGACCCGAACGCGGTATCGGAAGAGCTTAACAGGGTACTGAAACCCGGCGGGTGGATTTGCGCACGCACGCCGAACAGATATTGCCTCGTGTCTTTGGCGGCTCGGCTAGTTCACGGATCCATGCATTCCTGGGTGCTACAGTGGGTGCAACCGGAGCGAAGCGCGGTTGATGTGTTCCCAACCGTCTACAAACTCAACAGCAAAAGCCAAATTGCGCGTTGGTTTCCTGCTGATAAGTTTGAGAATTTCACCTACCGATACGAGTCAGAACCGTCTTATGTATTTGATAACACGTACATTATGGGAGCGGCTCTGGCCATCAACAGGCTGCTCCCGCCGATCATGAAATCTGGACTCTTTGTGTTCTTGAGAAAGAGATGTCACTCATGACGTTGGTGAAACAGACTGGACGCTGGAGGACAGACTGACGCGGGGTGAGCCGTTCCCGCGCCCGCACAGTTGGCGCAGTCGGCCAGTACGAATTTTCTGAGGTGGGGTAGTTTGGTTCGGAAAAGCCGAGATATAGCGCCCCGCTTCCGCCTTCGTTTTGCCATCCTTGAGCGAAGGGCTCCCCGTGGCGGTTCTGGAAGCTTGGTCGTTTGGCTTGCCGGTGGCGATGACGCTGGAGTGCAACATTCCCGAAGGTTTCGAATCCCGGGCGGCGGTTCGATTGGAACCCGATGAAAATGGAGCATTACTCGGGCTTGAGAGCTTGACCTCGATGAGCCGCGATGAGCTGCGGGCGATGGGCGCTCGCGGGCGGCGGCTGGTGGAGGAGCGGTTTACCTGGGATCGTGTCGCAGCGGAGATGGCGAGCGTCTACCGTTGGGCTCTGCGGCGGGGGCCGAAGCCGGACTGCGTTGAGATGGTTTGATGAGCGACAACCCGTTTCCAAGCCCCCACGGGCTGAAGAACAAGGCGGCGCGCGCGCTTTGGGGCGTGGTTTGGCTGCTGCTGTTTCGACCTAGCCCGCGCATTTTCCACGGCTGGCGACGGGTTCTGTTGCGCTGCTTTGGCGCTGAGCTGGGGACGGGGGTGCGTGTCTACCCGTCAACCCGAGTCTGGGCGCCGTGGCTGCTGCGGATGGCGGAGCACGCCTGTCTGGGGCCGATGGTCGATTGCTACAACGTCGGCGGCGTGACGCTGGGGGCTTACGCGATCGTGTCGCAATACAGCTATTTGTGCGGCGCGACGCATGACTATACTCGGGCAAGCCTGCCGCTGCTGCCGCGGCCGATTGTGATCGGGGCGCGCGCTTGGGTCGCGGCCGACGTGTTTGTGGGGCCGGGCGTGACGGTGGGCGAAGGAGCGATGGTCGGCGCGCGGTCGTCCGTCTACAAAGATGTTCCGTCGTGGAAGGTGGTCGCCGGCAACCCGGCGCGCGTGATCAAGCAACGCGAATACGTTGACGACCTCGACGCCTGTCACCGCTAGGACCCCTGGATCACACCTTCCGCATGCTGGCGCAGCCTTCCGGGGACGCTCAACCAGGCGGGCCGGTTGCGGAAGCTCATGCTTGACGACGGCGAGATTTCCGAGCGTGTCAGTGAGCAGGCGCTGCGACTTCTACCGCAATCCGTGACGGAACTGTAGCGGTCGATACACAGGCTGGCCCAAAAAAGGACCTTCGCAATAGCGACGACCGCCTAGGGGTGTTTTGGGTAAATGCAACGGCGCGCCGCTCCCGGACGCCGGCCAGATTGGGTCGGAAGCCACTGAAACCGCTCGCTCAGCGCCCGGCCTGGACAGCCGCCGCCCGGTTTGTCTCGATTCGCCTCGGCCGGTTCGGGGCTCGAATTCGCCATTAGCTCGCCGCAAAAGTTTGTTGACAGTCTCCTAGTACCTTGGTAAGTATGGTTTGTAGACCGTTCTACGAAAAGTCCTAGAACGAAAGGACGGTAGTTTGTCTTGTCGAGCAGCTGCGACAATGCCGGCAAGCCCAGATTGGGGCCAAATGTGCTTCACCTCGTTGTGGAATATGGTGCTTAAAATTGTGGGAATATGGTGCTCAAATCGAACGGAGTGCGCCCGGAAGGGGATGAGAATTCGGTCCTAGTGGCGTCCGGATATCGGCAGGATGGTTTGTCGTCGAGCCCCGGGTTTCCGCAGATTGAGTTCCGTGTCGCGATGAATGGGGCGGTTTCGACTGCCGCTGGCGCCGTGGTCCGCAGCCGAGACGTCGTCGACCGCGCCCATTGAGGCCGGCCAAGGAGGGACAATCCATGGGAATAATCCAATCTGAGCTGCCCTGGTTCGCGGTGCAAACCCGCTCCAATCAGGAGAAGATCGCGAAGGCGCTGCTCACCGAAAAGGGCGTACCCACATTTCTGCCTTTACGCTTGGAACGCAGCCGACGGCGGGACAAAGTTGTCGAGCTCGAGTCCCCGCTGTTTCCGGGCTACCTGTTCTGCCAGTTCGCCCCGGAGGACCGCGGGCCGGTAGTGACGGTAAAGTCGGTGGTGCGCGTGGTGGGGCTCGGTCGGACCCCGATCGCGGTTGAGCCGGCGGAGATCAGCGCCGTTCGGGCGATCGTCGCCTCCGGAGCGCCGTACATGCCCTGGCCGTACGTGGGTGTCGGAGACCGCGTTCGTATCGTCGCCGGACCTCTGGCGGGAACCAGTGGGATATTAACCGGGCAGCGGGGCGTGGACCGCGTCGTGGTGTCGATCGGACTGATTCAACAGTCGGTCGCCGTTGAAGTGAAGCGGTCTTGGCTGGCGCCGGCGCGGACCTGCCGCACGATCATTCCTGTTGGGACGCGCAGAAAGCAGGCGGCCTCGGCAGGTAGGTCTTGATAAACTCAAGCGGAAATCGCTCCGACCGCCCATCGAGCGAGCCGCTTAGAAGGAGGAAGATTTTGCAAAGTGCTCTACGGCAGGGGTTTGCGGTCGTCCTGTTGGGCTCGACGGCTATCGCGCAAACTGCGTTCGAGGTTAAGCCGGCGAGTGAGGCCGTCGAGTTGGTGAAAGCTGCTCCGCGACTGGATGGAGCGCCCATCCAACCGCCTCAGTCTGAGCTGTCGTACCGGCTTGGCTCGGGCGATCAGATCTCGATTTCGGTGGTGGAGATCCAGGAGCTCCAGAGCCTACTGTTGGGTATCGGCACCGACGGCATCATAGCTCTACCTCTGATTGGGCGCGTGCAGGCCGCTGGCTTTACCGTGCGCGACCTGACCGCGATGATTGAGCAGCGACTGCAGGAGTACGTGCTCGACCCCCACGTCGCGGTCAATGTGATCGAGTTTCGCAGCCAACCCGTCTCCATTTTGGGCGCGGTGCGCAATCCCGGTGTGCATCAACTGCAGGGGCGCAAGACGGTTGTCGAGCTGCTTTCACAGGCCGGCGGAATTCGGGAAGACGCCGGATATCAGTTGCGTATCACTCGTCGAGCGGACTCCGGTTCGCTGCCCGTGGCGGGCGCCCACCTTGACGAAAGCGGACAGTACTGGGTCGCCGAGGTCGATCTTGACGAGTTGACCGAGGGGCTCAATCCCCAGGCGAACATTGAGATCATGCCCCACGACGTGATTTCGGTCCCGACCGGCAAGATGATCTACGCCATCGGGGCGTTAAACCGTGTCGGCGGATTTGTCCTCAGCGAGCGCCAAGAGATGTCAGTACTGGAGCTTTTGGCGTTGGCGGGAGGAGTGGATTCGGCTGCGTCGAAGAGAGGGGCCCGCATCCTGCGCCCCAAGACCGACGGACCCGGCCGAGATGAGATTTCGGTCGATCTGAAGGACGTGCTCAAGAACGAAGGCTCCGACATACCTCTTTACTCGGGGGACATCCTGGTTGTCCCCGAGAGCGGATCGAAGAAGGCCTTGACTGCCGCGGTCGCGGCGGGTGTTAGCGCTGGTACCGGTATCGCGATTTGGCGGATGGGGCGGGGTGCGTTAGTGCAGGGCTCGCAGGCGCGGGCGCAGTAGTAGCATGAGCGACTTTAAAGAGCTTCCGCCGCTTCATGACGCCGCGTCTCCGAATGACGCCGCGCCTCCGTTGGCGCCGTATGGACGTACGATCAACGCCGATCGGTATATCGGCAAGTACGGTCCGCGCGACGAGGACGAAGAGGGAGAAGACCAGTTTCCGCTGCTGGGCTACTGGCAATTGCTGGTTCGTCACAGGGGTCTGCTGGTGTTGGCCTGTGCGGCCGGAGCCGTGCTGGGCTTTCTGGCGAGCCTGCCGCGGACGCCGATCTACGAGGCCCGCACCAGCCTCGAGATTCAAAGCTTGAACGACGGTTTCCTGGGGATGCGTGACTTGAATCCGACGGCGCAGGGGAGCAACTGGTACGGCACGGATGTCTCGACGCAGATTGAGATCCTCCAGAGCCGTTCGCTCATCGCCAAGGTGCGCGATCGATTGGCCCAGGGCGGGCGGGAGGATGTCGCCGGAAGTGAAGGCCGGCTGGCGACTTGGCGCCGCGCCTTGGGATTCGAGGAAGTCGATCCGGAGGAGCGCTGGATGCAGGCGGTTGAAGTCGCGGCCGACAGCCTGAAGGCCACGCCGTCGCGCGATTCGCGTATCGTCTGGATCAGCGCTGAGTCGACTGATCCCAAGATGGCGGCGAACTTCGTCAACGAGCTCGCCGGCCAGTTCACCACCGACAGCATCGAAGCTCGCTGGGAGGCCACCCAGTATACAGAGGAGTGGCTGGACCGGCAGTTGGAGGAGCTACGCAATAAGCTTGAAGACGCCGAGGACCGGCTGCAGGCCACGGCCAACGCCACCGGGCTGGTCTTCACGTCAGAGACCAGTAACGTTGCCCAACAGCAGCTTCAGCAGCTACAGACGGCGCTTGCCGTGGCTCGAGCCGAGCGGATCGCCAGGCAGTCGCGTTTTGAGTTGGCCAGATCAAGCCCCACCGAGGCTTTGCCCGACATTCTCGGCAGCGGTCCGCTGTCCGCATATGACGCCAAGTTGAACACCCTGCGGCAGGAGCTTGCCAACCTGCTGGTGACCTACACGGACTCCTTCCCGCAGGTGAAGCGCATCCGGGCCGAGATTGAGGAGATCGAGAAGACCCGAGAGAGAGAGAGCAACAACATTATTACGGGGATTGAGAGCCAGTATCAGGAGTCGATGCGGCGCGAGAATCTGTTGCAGGCCGACTACGACAACCAATCCAGGCTGGTCTCGGAGCAAGCGCGCACGTCGATTCAGTACAACATTCTCAAGCGCGAAGTGGACACCACCCGCCAGCTCTACGACAACCTGCTTCAGAAAGGCAAAGAGGCGCGGTTGGCGGCGGCGATGAAAGCCAGCCCGGTGCGCGTGGTGGACGCGGCGATTCCAGACGATATCCCGATTCGTCCGAATCACCTCAAGAACGGTGTGTTGGGATTGATGGTAGGGCTGCTGTTGGGCGGCGCCTTCATCATCGGCCGTGAAAAGGTCGATCGCACGTTGCGGAATCCCGGTGACGCTGAGCTCTACGTTTCCAGCCCCGAGCTCGGGTTTGTTCCCGCGATGGACTTCAGCGACAAGGAGCGGAAGATCCGGATTCGCCTCGGCGCGGGCGAGGCGAAGAGCGCGGAGGCCTCCTCGGAATTGGCGCTGGAAAAACGGCGTTCGCATGCGCTTGTGCGGCGGGTGCGCCACGGCTCTGGTCCCGACGCTCCCGAGACCATCACTTGGACCGATCAGCAGTCCTGGGCCGGGGAGTGCTTTCAGGCGACGCTGACCTCGATTCTCTTCTCCGGGTCCAACGGCAGCGCGCCGCGCCAGCTGGTGGTAACCAGCAGCGCTCCGGGTGAAGGTAAATCGACGGTGACCAGCAATCTCGGCATCGCAATCGCCGAAATTAACCAGACGGTGCTGCTGATCGACGCGGACATGCGGCGTCCTCGCCAGCATAGAATCTTTGATGTAGCCAACGATCAAGGGCTCTCGGACCTGCTGCGGCATCCTGAAGAGCTCGACGCCGAGACCGTCAAGCTGTGCGCCAAGGCGACCAGCGTGCCCGGTTTGGTGGTAATCCCCAGTGGACAGGGAGCCGGGAGCGTGTCCAATCTGTTGCACTCGGTGCGGACCCGAGAGTTGCTCAAGATCGCCCGCGAGTCGTTTGACTGGGTGCTGATTGACACGCCGCCGATGTCCCAACTTTCCGATGCGCGCCTGCTGGCCCGGCTCACGGACGGCGTTGTTTTTGTCGTCAAAGCGGGTTCGACGAGCCGTGACAGCGCAGTACTTTGCGAGGAGCGGCTGACCAAGGACGGCTCGCGAGTAATCGGCTTCGTGCTCAATGACTGGAATCCCAAGTCCAGCCCATCCAGCTACGGCAAGTACCACGACTACTCCAACTACAAGAACTACTACACACGCAACGAGTCGGATGAGGCCTGAGCGCCCGGCCGCCGCGCCGTATCCACTGCCCACGCGCCTTTCGGACGCTTCCCTTGAGGGGTTGACGGCTGCTTGAAGCTCATCTTTTTGAACCGTTTCTTCCACCCGGACCACTCGGCGACCAGTCAATTGCTCTCGGATTTGACGTTTGCTCTGGCGGCAGGCGGTCGAAGCGTTCTCGTAATAACCGGCCGTCAACGCTATGACGCGCCCGACGAGCCATTGCCCGCCCGAGAGACGGTCAACGGAGTCGAAGTTCACCGGGTCTGGACGTCGCGATTCGGTCGTGCGAACCTGCCGGGCAGGGCGCTGGACTACGCGACGTTCTATATGGCGGCGGCTTGGCGGTTATGGCGCATCGCCCGCCGGGGGGACGTGGTGGTCGCCAAGACCGACCCTCCGATGCTTTCGGTGATGGCGGCGCCGATATGTCGGCTCCGCGGCGCCGGTTTGGTGAACTGGCTGCAGGACATTTTCCCCGAAACCGCGGAGGCGTTGGGCGTGGGCGGTTGGCTTGCGCGCATTCCGTTCGGGGCCATGCGGCTGTTGCGGAACCGCTCGCTGAAGGCGGCCCGCCTCAACGTGGTCCTGGGAGAGCGCATGGCCGAGCTCGTTGCGGCGGTGGGGATCGGCCGCGAGCGGATTCGCACGATCCCGAATTGGGCGGACGGCGGGGCTATCGAGCCGATTGAGCCTGGCTCGAACCCGTTGCGCTCGGAGTGGAGTCTGGACGGGGCATTCGTCGTCGGCTACTCGGGCAATCTCGGTCGGGCTCACGAGATTGACACCATTGTCGAGGCGATGACCATCGCATCCGCATCGAAGCGACCTGTGGTTTGGCTTTTTGTCGGGGGGGGCGCACTGCTGGACCGACTGAAAGGCGAAGTGGAGCGCCGAGGCCTGAAGTGCGTCCGGTTCCAACCATATCAGCCGCGAGAGCGGTTGGCCCAGAGCCTCTCGGCAGCCGATGTTCACCTGGTGTGCTTGCGTCCCGAACTGGAAGGGCTTATCGTACCGAGCAAGTTCTACGGTATCGCCGCCGCCGGTCGACCGACCCTGTTCATCGGCGACGAGGACGGCGAGATCGCCCGGTTGGCGGCCCGCTACCGGTGCGGACGGACGGTCGCCTCGGGCGACAGCGAGGGCCTGGCCCGGGCGGTACTGGAGCTAGCTTCCGATCCGCTTCGTTGCAGGCGAATGGGCGAAAACGGCCGTGAAGCCTTCACCGCCGAGTTCGACAAACCCGTTGCGCTGGCGCGCTGGGGAGAGATGCTCTCCGAAGCAGCGCTCATGTAAAGACGTACGTCCGCGCGTAACGGAACCTGCCCAAAGTTCCAAATTCGGTCCTGGAACGTGTGAGAAAATACCCGTCTCACCCGATTTCCGCAGCAGAAGTCCTTTGTTTTCAGCATTGACTCGCTCGTTTATGCGATTTTTTCACACGTTCCTGTATCCGATCAGCTACAATCGAGGCGACCGACCGTACCTTGCCTTTTCGTTTGAGTAAGCGTCGGATGTTTTCCGACCTTACTATCATGCGGGTTGTTCCTCCCGCAAAACCCGTCCAGCTACCGAGCTGTCGCTGGGAAGCGCTCCAGTTCACACCAATTATTGAAGTGTGCGGCCGAATTTTCGGTCGACGGAGCAGCCATACGAAGCTAGGAGGTGACTGCGATGTACTCGTTTGTCTTTCTCGGTATCATAGCCTGCCTATTCTCCCTAATCCTCACCCCGGTCATCCGCAACGTTTCGGAGAAGCGCGGCTGGCTGGATACGCCGGACAATCGCCGCAAGAATCACCCCAAGCCCATTCCCCGCATCGGTGGAGTGGCCGTTTTTGCCGCTTACGTAGGCTCGTTCGGTTTGTTGGCTCTCGGGGTGCTCAAGGGCGGTCTACTGGTGCGGGCGGCCGTGCCGGCTTGGTGGGAGCTAATTCCCGCCGCGGGCCTCGTCTTTTTGATCGGTCTGCTTGACGATTTGCGCGGCGTACGGCCGAGCGCCAAGCTCGGGGTCCAGGCGGTCGCGGCGATGATCGCCTATTCGGCCGGGGTCAGCATCGCCACCATCGGCGGTTTTGACGTGCCCTGGTGGCTCGGATTCCCGATGACGCTTGTGTGGTTGGTAGGTTGCAGCAACGCCTTCAATTTGATTGATGGCGTGGACGGATTGGCCGCGGGCGCCGCGCTGTTCGCCACGGTGACAATCGTGGTCGGCGCGTTGCTGGAGGCAAACGTCGCGCTTGCCATGGCGACCGCTCCCCTGGCCGGGGCTTTGCTGGGCTTTCTGCGTTACAACTTCAACCCGGCGTCGATCTTCCTGGGGGACTCGGGCAGTTTGACTATAGGCTTTCTGCTGGGCTCGTACGCGTTGATTTGGGGGCAGACCTCCGCCACGGTATTGGGAATGACAGCGCCGCTGATGGCGCTTGCTCTTCCATTGCTGGACACGATGGTGGCGATTGCGCGTCGGTTTATCGGGGGGCAGGGGATCTTCACCGCCGACGCTTCTCATATTCATCACCGCCTGCTGTCGCGCGGCCTGAGCCCTCGCAAGGTCGCCCTGCTACTCTACTCCGCCTGCGGCGTGGCTGCGACCCTCTCGCTGCTGGCCAGCCTTACAGACGGACAGTATAAAGGAGTGGTCATTGTGCTGTTCTGCGGAGCGGCGTGGCTAGGCATTCAGCATCTCGGTTATGTGGAGTTCGGCACGGTTGGCAGAGTCCTCAGCGACGGCGCCGTCCGCCGCCATCTAGCGGCGCAGATCAACCTTCGCAATTTCGAGTCGGCGGTGCAGAACGTTTGCACGCCGCGGGAGTGCTGGGACGTTCTCTGTCAGGCGTCCGAAAAGTTCGGATACGGCCACGTGGCGGCGATGCTGTGCGGCGAGAAGTACTCCACGGACGCAGCGCCGCCTTCCGAAGCGTCGTCGGCTCCCACCTCGTGGTCGGTCCGCATTCCGCTATCGGGCGGCGACTACGTCAACCTGGAACGGATCTCGGGTTCAAGCGCGAGCCTGAGCCGCGTGGGTCCGTTCGCTGACGCCATCCAGAAGACCCTTAGCGACCGCTTCGAGCGCCCGATGACGCCGCGCGAGGACGAGGAAGAACAGATGGAGGTCCTCCAGCATCATCGGCGTCCGCTCAAAGCCTTTGGGGCGACGGCGAGCGGATCGCCGCTGTCTGCCAGGGACGCCGGCGGGGTGGCTTGAGCGACTGTCTTTTCATTCGGGAGTCGCTGGGCTATGCGTACTACTGGCTGCGAATCCGCTTGGCTTGACGGCGGCTACCGCGCGGGCGAGACCCGGACGTCGTCGATCCAGACGAACCCGCGGATCATGCCTCGCAGGGCCGAGGAGCGGCGGCGGACCAGCGTCAGCTCCAGCGCGTTGATATCCGGCGGACAAAGGAAGCGCTGCTCAATGCGGGTCCAGTCGGAGGTGCGCCGAATGGAATCGGTCTCCGCGATGATGGCGTTGCGATTGTCGGGCCTGCGTAGCTGCAAGCGGAGCCCCTCCTCGGTCGTCACCCCGTCGGCGCGCGCCATGGCTGACAGCAAGTACTCCCGGCCGGGCTCCAAGACCAGGGTCTGCGAGACGTGATTGTAAAGTAGGTTGTCGGTTCCCAGAAACTCGATCTTTAGCGACTGGTCGCCCTCTGTCTTCTGGGCCTTATCCATGGTGACCGAGACGCTCTTGTGGGGCCGAATGCTCCAGTCCAGCGGCCCGCCCAACGAGAACTCCTCGAAGACTGGGTTAAAGACCGCGTTTTCCGTCGGCCAGCCGGGTTCGCGCTCTCCGATGAAGCCTCGCTGGGCCTCCGCCGCCTCGGAGGCCAGACCGTCGCCGAGCAGCGATCCTGTAAACGACGCCAGATCCGTCCGCTCCACATAGCCCAACGACTGCATGCGGTCCCAGACCATGCGCGCCGCGCCGCTGCCGTTAGCGGCGATCACGGCTCGCAGGTACGACGCCAGCGCCTCCCGCTGATCGGGAACAGCGCGCTCCAAAGTTTCTTCGATGCTGATCCCGGACAGCCGCAGGAAACGGAACAGGACACGGTCGTAATCCCGCACCATGCTTAGGATGCGATGCGTCAGCTCAACGGCCAGGTCGATCTGACCGTTCGCGAAAGCCCAATTCGCGGCCCGCATTAGGATCTCCGGGCGGTTGGGTCCCAGTGCGATGGCGGTGCGGTAGGCCTTTTCGGCGTGCTCCGCGATCCCCGCCTCGGCCAAGGCCTCCCCCAGCCCCGCCCAGTTCTCGGGCTCGACCGGCTCTCCCGTCAAAGCTTCACTGTAAAGCGTGACCGCATCGGCAGCGGCGCCGGGCTCGCCCGACCACAGCAGGTTGCGCGCGGCGGCCTTGAGCGTCCCGGTCGCACACACGCCCAATTTGCGACAAAGCTTCCGCTCGAGCTCGATGTCATCGGCCTGCCAGTAGCCGAGCATCAGCGTCGCCGAGCCGAAGACCAGACCGCTCAGCGCCAAAAGCAGGGCCCAGGGCCGCCCAGGGAAGTGCATCACGGCCGCCCCCATGTGCGTCGGATGCGGCTTGAGCGAAGCGGAGCCGCGGTCGCTTCTTCGGTCAGCAAGGCGACGCCGCCGATCGGCAGGTCGGCCTGATCCTGGATGGCGTTGCTGGTGAAAAGCGCCACCGGTATGGTAGCGCCGCGCGGGGCGTTGGCCGGGATCGTTACGTTGAGCTGCGTCAGTCCGACGAAGCCCGGCGTCCCGCCGACGAATGCAAGACCGGCGGGGATGCCGGCAATCAGGACGGCGACGCCGGGATCGACCGGCCTTGCCAGACCTTCGCCCTCCGGTCCCGGGTTGCGGACGCCGGCGGCTACTGCCGGCTGTGTGACCCCAAAGCCGGTCGACCACAGCACGATCGTCTCACCGGGGCGCGCCGGCGCCGCCGGAGTGACCGGCGACCCGTCGGCGTGCGAACCGATGGCGGCGAAAGCGCTGCGGCCCTCCTCGGTGAAGAATAGCCCCGGACTGGTGGCCGCCACGCGCCGCCGGATCTCGACATCCTCGCGCCCGTTGGAGATCACGATCGAAGCCACGCCGGGAACGGTCTCGGGCGGCGCCTGGAAGTTGATCTGGGCCCCGGAGACGAAGAGAAGCGGAGCCGGCGTCCCGTTGACGGTGACCCGGACGCCGGCGAGCTCGGTGGGCAGCGGCGTATCCTCGGCTTTAGCGGAAGCAGGGCCGCCCGGCGCGATCAGCCCTAGTCCGAATATCGTCGTCAGCAGACCGGGCGCAAGAGGGCTCGGCGGCGGAGCGAATGATGCGGCGTGGACCACGCCGCGATAGTCCGCGAAAAGCCCTTCGCCAACGTTGGGCAGGCCGGGAAGAAGCAGCAGCGAGACGCCGAAGCTGTCACTGGACTGTCCCGCCGCATCCACGCCCGCTCCCACGCCGGCTTTGGCCGTGAACGTTGGGTCGGCCGCGCCGAGGGAGAAGTTCACGCCCCCCGTGAAGGCGCTCGGCGACAGCCAGCCGGAGCCGTCGCCGGAGAGCACGAAAGCGTCGCGTCGGCTCAAGTCGAGGACCCCGGAAGGGACCCGCAACCGTGTGGCCAGCAGAGCGTCATTCCCGCCGCGCAGCACGGATGTCCCGATCCCGGTGAAAAATCCCTGGCCGTCAAAGCCGATGGAGGCGTTCCAGTACAGCCCGCCGAACTGCTCGGCGACCGGCGTTTCGAGCTTGCGCACGCCGGCGATGAGGCCGGCTCCCTCGGCCGGCGCGCCGATCACGTAGTTGCCGTCCGCGGAGGCGAATAGCAGCAGCGGGCCGGCGGCCTCCCGCAATCCCTGCAGCTCGGTCTCGAAAGTCCCGTCCGCGGCTACGCTGTAGGCGCTGGGCGCCCCCTGCCGAAATGCGCTCGGCTCGCCGCGGCGATGCCCGGTCTCGACCACTTCGCTGAGCGCGCCGTCGCCGTCGGCTCGGAAGCTCGCAAACGCCGACCGCATCGCTTCCGGGTTCCCCCCTGGCAGCAGCAGGGCGCCCAGCGAATAGTCGCCCCGCAGAACGGTCTCCGCGGGTTGAGCGGCCTCGCGGACGGCGAGCGCCAGGTCCACCAGCCCCGGCGGCCCCTCCAGGGCCGAGCCCGCCAGCACCAGTCCGTCGGCGCTGATCACCCCTTCCAGGCGGACGCCGGGCCGAAGCGGATCGTCGAGCAGCACCGCGCCGTCGAAAGCGACCTCGTAGCCGCCGGACGTCGCCGCCGACTCGGACGGGGCCGAGCGGGAATCGACCACTAGCTCGTAGCGGCCGGCGCCGTTGAATTCGAGTGTCGCGATCAAGTTTCGGGCGCGCGAAGATCCTCCCGCTTCGGTCTCGATCTCCAGCCGCACCAAGCGGTAGCGCCCCTGGAGCGCCGAGGCGTCAAAACTCTGCGCGGAAATCGCGCAGGCAAGCGCGCTGAGCGCCAGAAAGCGGGCGACACCGGAGAACATCCGCGGATTAAGGGAAGAAAGCGGGTACAATTTGATCCTTGCGCGGAGCATCCGAATTGCCTGATCTTAACATCGCAGCCGCCGAGGGCAAAGAGTCCTGATGGCGGCTTTGCTTGTGCTCGGGGTCTGTCTGGGGTACGCCGCTTGGTCAGGCGGAGCTTCCCGCCAGGAACCCTGGTTGCATTGCCTGCTGGGTCTGAGCGGCGTGGCGCTGCTCGTCTTTTGGCGTCGCAACGGAGGCGGGCGGAAGCTGACCTGGGGCGCCATGGCGGTCCTTTCTCTCACCGCGTTGCTGCCGGTCTACGTCCTGCTGCAAGCTTTGCCGCTTCCGGGCTCGCTGGTTGACCTGCTGTCTCCGATGCGCGGGGCGCAGGCGGAGCTGTTGGCCGAGGCCGGGTTTGATAGGCGCTGGTACTCCATCAGCGTCCACCCGGCGGCCACCTTGGAGCACTTGTTGCGGTTCATCGGTTACGCGCTGATGCTGTTGATCGTTCGTGAGCTCGCGCTGCGGCGGCCCGATCACGGCTGGCGGATCATAGCGCCGCTGCTGGCCGTGGCATGCCTACAGGCGGCGGGCGGCCTG